>JBBSFO010000394.1:0-5313 GCA_038238655.1 Thermomicrobiales bacterium
GTCATCGTTTCGGTTTCCCTCCTGCGGACGTGTGCCGACGCATTAGACATGCCCGCGACAGCACAGAATGTCAGCGCGTTCAGCCGCGCGGGTCGTAGTCGGGTGGGTACTGTACGAACCCGGTGTTCGGTTGCGCCCTACTTGCCCCCGGCGATGTGCGACCGTGCGGGCAGGGAATGTCGCGACATTTGAGGATGCTGCCCGGCGCGCGCAGGTAGGCGACCTCCCGACACAGCGCCTCCGTCCCCATCGCGATCGCCTCGTGTTCGCTCCACCGCATCATGCCGCACACTATCTCGGTGGCGGGGTTGATGGACCACTCGGTCGCCTGCACACCGGCGATGCGGGCGCATGTGGCGGTGCACTCGTCGCACAGGAGTTGTCGCTCATCCATGGATAATCCCTCCGCTCGTATGGTGATGATCTGTACGTCCATCGCTCGCCCCCTCTCGCGCCGCAGCCGGCCTTCGCATCGGTCCGCACCGAATGAACGCGGACGGGAATCGTTTTCGCGGATGTACACGTCGGCAGCGTTACGGTACTCGCCCGACGGCGAGGACGTTTCCCTCACAGAGGTAGGCATCCGGGCTGTTGAGCGGGTTATCCGGCCTGCCCACGTCGCCCCCTGCTTGCCATGCCGCTTTATCGGCGGGAGAGAGGTAGGGGGAGTCTGCGGCGGTACGCGCCCGGAAGGGCATGATGTGTCCGTAGCCATCTTTCGTGGCAGCATCGAACGGGGCGAAGCGTTCGATCGGCACCAACCGCTGCCAGATTTCGACCAATCCGGCATCGCGAAGCCAGTGGTACATCCCTCGCCCGCGTAGCCCGATGCGTCCCCGCTCGGTGGTCCGTGCCATTGCATCGCGATACCGTGCATACAGCAGCGGGTCTCCCGGCAGGATACAGTCGAGCGTCGGCTCAACCTCCTTCACCGCGATGAGTCCGCCGGGGCGCACCACCCGCCGCATCTCCGCCAATGCCCGCGTCAGTTCGTCGTCGGACAGATACTGCGTCGTGTTCGCGCACCAGACTGCATCGAACTCATCGTCTGAGTAGGGTAATTCCATGACACTGCCAACCCGCGCCTCTACCGGGCATGGTAATTGCCACATATGTGCCCGCTCCTCGGCGAGCGCCGCATTCTCCGGGGCGAGGTCGAAGGCGGCGATGCTCCCGTCGGGGCCGACGAGATCGGCGAGTGTGGGCAGGAAGCTGCCGGGGCCGCAGCCTGCGTCGAGGACGCGCCACCCCGGCTGAATGCCGACCGAGCGGCACATCGCCTCGTATTCGGGGCGGTTCACCGCAAAGTGACTGTCCAGACCCGCACTCGCCGTACCCGGCTGCCCGGTGGAGGACGCCGAAAACCGGCTGTCCGGCGATGAATCGTGCGCGGCACGCTGCGTGTCGGTCATGTTCCCGTCCCCCTGCTGATCCTGCAATCGGTCTGCACATCGCACACCGCCCTGCGGTGTTGGATGAAAGCCGGAGTCCGCCGGGTGCAGGTAGTGTGTGTACCGCCCACATCCGCCAGAGCCCCGGTACGAACTATCGTACGGGTTCCGGGCGTCGCTACGCATCGGGTGAATTACCCATTGCACCGTTGGAGGGGTGTACCCAATTGGCGGGAGATTAGGGGTTATCGAAGATGGGTACCGGGGCGAGGAGGGGTACGGCGATACGATCAGACGAGCCGGTGTCGGAATGCATACGCGGTCGCGTCCGCTTTGCTATGCACGCCGATCTTGCGGAAGACGTTCTCGACGTGCCGCTCGACGGTACGGACGCTGATGGACAAGGCGTCCGCCATCCCCCGATTGCTCTTGCCCGCCGCGATCAGACGCAGAACCGCGAGTTCCCGGTCGCTCAGTCCATCAGGATGGGAGACGCGTTGCTCCTTGCGTCGCGGGAGCCGTGCGGCGAGAGCCTCCGCGCGGGCGAGGGCAGGTTTGGCGCCAAGCGGCTCGCAGATCCCGCGAACGTCACCAAGGAGAGCCGCAGCGTCGGTGTGCTGGCCGACAGCGATGGACCACTCCGCACGGGCCAGTAGGATCAGGGCACGCTCGTACGGCGCAGCGCAGGCATCCGCGAGCGCGAGCGATTCCGTGAGGTGCCGTTCAGCATCTTCATACCGCCCCGATTCGGTATTGATCTCGCCGAGGAGGCGGTGGGCGGTGAGTAGGGCGAGAGGCTGTCGGGGATCCCTCCCGTATGCAAGTGCCCGCGCCGCGTGTCGGCATGCGCAGGCGGCGTTGCCGACCGCGCGATGGTACGCGGCCCACCCGAGTTGCCCCTCGGCGTGGCCGAGGACCGCGCCACTCCACGCCAGCCAGCGGTCGTGCGCCTCCAGCCACGCACGCGCCGCCGCGAGGTCGCCCGCGTCAACAGCGAGTGCCGCCGCCACCCGCTGGAAGCTGATTACCTCGGCGAAGTGCGTATCGCCCGGCTCGGTCGCGGGCCCGCCTGGCAGCCATCGAGCGATCAGCGACCAAGCCACCTCGGCATCGCCCTGTGCGTAGACTAGGGGAACCAGTTCCGCCGTCGCCCACAGGCCACGGCCATAGCGGGACGCCGCGCAGCCTGCCTCGGCCAACGGGCGGGCTGCGGCCCACTCGCCGTGCAAGCGCATGATCGGCAGAGCGACGATGCGCGGCGGCACATCGGGTAGCGCCCCCTCGGCCTCTGTGGCCGCTCGGATCGCCGCCTCACCCAGTCGCCGCAGGGCGTCCGGCTCGTCGGCCAGATATGGGAACGCGACCCAGCGGATCTCGTCCATGAATGCCGACGTGACGTTGCTACTCTGCCCCTGTGCGGCATGCCACGCCTGCACCCCTACAAATGCTCGGCACGCCTCGACGGATCGTCCCATTGCAGCATACGTGACCGCGACGCCACGCTGGCCCTCCGCTCGCTCCCCCCACACGGCCGCCTCCGCGAAGCGCCCGACTCGTGCGAGCCATGTCGCCAGCGTGCCACGACGCCTGGCTGGGACATCAAAGCTCTCGCTCTCCAAAGCATCGTCGGCAGTCTCGTACGAGAGCGCTTCGAGTGCTGTGGCGCCGCGTTCCATCTCGGCCAACCCGCAGCGCAACTCGCCAGCGATGCACCGCAGTTGGCCGCGTTCGTACGCGGCGATCGCAACCAAGCGGTCGTCGTTCGTCCCCGCCGCCAGTCGTTCGGCCTCTTCCAGCGCGGCGATCCCCCAGTCTGGGCTCGTCAATCGGCGGAGCGCGGCAATCCGGCATAGGAAGCGGAAACGCTTGCGCGCGTCCCAGATCGCCGCTTTGGGCAACGCCAGCGCCGCCGCGAAGCGATCGGCGGCCGTGAGCCAAGCATAGGCGCGCTCGGCCTGCGCGCCGGCCGCGATCAGCCATTCGAACGCCCGCGCGTCCCCAGCCCGCTGAAAGTGGTAGGCAACAGCATCCGGGTCGGGGTGCTGGGTGGCGGCCAACGTCTCACCCGCCCTGCGGTGCAACCGTCGTCGTCTCAGGGATGGGATGCCCTCGTAGAGCGCCTCCCGAATCAGCGCATGGGTGAAGCGCACCTCGTCCGCGTTCGGGGTGCCGATGAGCAGGTGGGCCTCCTCGGCGCGCTCCGCCAGGTCGAGCAGACGCTCCTCGTCCGCGTCGCCGACCGTCGCCCACACGGGGAGCGGTATCACCTGCCCGATGACCGCCGCCACGGCGAGTAGACGCTGGCGCTCCTCGTCCAATCGCCCCACGCGAGCTTCGATAACCTGCCGCAGCAGAGAAGGGACGGCGGTATCGGTAAGGTCACCCAGACGCCATCCGTCTCTCCCGAGCGTCAGCGCCCCGGTCTCTTCGAGCGCCCGGATCACCTCGCCGACGAAGAGCGCGTTCCCCTCCGCCCGCGCTTGCAGATATGTCACGAGCCGCACGGTTTCGTCCGCAGGCAGGGGATACCGCCCCTCCACCAGCGCGCGCACTGCCTGCCCGTCTAGCGCGGCCAGCGCGACGCGTTCAGCCCGCGCCTCGCGCACGAGCAGAGGGAGCGTCTGGTAGAGCGGGTGACGGCGGGCCACCTCGTCCGAGCGGTAGGAGACGAGAAGCAGCAGCGGCACCGTCGCGACGTTGCGGGCGACGAAGCGGAGCAGGTCGAGCGATGCCGTGTCGGTCCAATGCAGGTCGTCAAGCAGCAGCACGACGGGGCGTATGGTGGCGAGGAAGAGGAAGAAATCGAGCACCTGCCGCACGAGGGCGTCCTGGCTAGCCGCCACCCCTACCGTGCCGCGCTCGGCGAACGCTTCCGGCAGGGGCGGCATGCCCTCGCCTTGGGGGTAGCACCCGAACGCCTCGACCCACGGGCCATACGGCGGCGTCTCAGTGCGGTCGTAACACCGGCCTACGAGCACTAGCGCACCCTGCGCCTCTGCCTCGCGGCACAGCGCTTCACACAGTGCGGTCTTGCCGATGCCCGCCTCGCCGCCGATGAGCACGAGGCTTCCCTGTCCGGCGCAGGCGGCGGACAGACACTCGCGCAGTAACGACTGTTCCCTTTCCCGCCCGACAAGGAAAGGCGGCGGGTTGCTTGGTTGCCCAGGTATGTGCACCGCAAACCTCCGCGTATCCGCAGGAAATGACTGCCCCTTCGCAGTTCAATCGCTTTCGTTTTATTGTACGCGGGTGGAGTGTAGCACGATGACTGAGAGTGCGTTACTCCGCGTCGTCCACTTCGATCTGCACCGCGTCGCCCTCGATGCGCACGGGGTAGGTCGCGACGGGCATGACGGCGGGGAAGGTACCGCGCCCAGTACGGAGGTCGAAGATCGCGCCGTGGCGGGAGCACTCGATCGTGTGCCCCTCGATCACGCCGTCCGAGAGTTCATTACCGTCGTGCGTGCAGACATCCTCGATGGCGCGGTACTCCCCTTCGACATTGGCGATCAGCACATACGTCTCACCCACCTCGACGACCTTCCGGCCCCCATCGGGTATCTCCCCAACCTGCGCGACGGTCACGTATTCAGCCACATCCCACCCCCTGATCGAACACAAATGAACCGCTGAGGCGCAGAGAGAAGGTATCAACCACGAAGACACGAAGAGCACGAAGAAGAGAAAAAAGAACTCCTGATCTTTCTCTTCGTCTCCCACTTCGTGCTCTTCGTGTCTTCGTGGTTCGATTCCCCTCTTCGCGTCTCTGCGGTTCTCCCCGGTTTCTCAATATCCCGTTCCCGCGAGTTTCTTGTCAATCGCGTCGCGCAGGCGGGCGGCGAGGGCGGGCATCTGAATCTCGTCCTCGACCTGGGCGAAGAAGCCTTCAGCGATCAGCCGTTCGGCGTCCTTGCGGGGCAGA
>JBBSFO010000395.1:0-5298 GCA_038238655.1 Thermomicrobiales bacterium
GGGATGCCCATCCAATCCGGCCCGATGATCGTCGAGTTGACGAGCGTCGCTTCGCCCTTGAGGATTTCTTTAACGATCCCTTCCCGATCAATCGCATAGGCCATCGCCTGCCGTACCCGCTTATCCTTGAGGTACGGCTTGTCGAGGTTGTAGGCAAGAAAGGAGACGCTGGGAGAAGGGACGCTGACGACCGTCAGATTCGGGTTCTTGCGCAGGCGATCCGCTTCCGTGACTGAGACGGTCATCAGGTCTATCTCGCCCTTCTCCAACTGCGCGATGCCGACATCCTCCTGCGAGAGCGCCTTGCAGAAGATCTTGTCCAGTTTCGCCTTCGGGCCACCGGTATAAGTCTCGTTCCGCTTGATTTCCAGGTACTGATCCTGTTTCCAGTCCGAGAAGGTGAACGCACCGGCGGACGGCGTCGGGGCGAAGGAGAAGGGCGCTTTCTGCATCTGGTCTGGCGGGGTGCTTTCCAAAATATGCTTCGGCAAAATGCTCAGCCCCGCGAAGTCGCCAATCGTGATCAGCCACGTCGAGTCCGGCGTCGTCAGGGTCATCTTGACCGTGTAGTCATCGGGCGCTTCGAGACCCTTGATCGTCGGCGCTTTCTGGTCGCCGAAATCTGCCGCGCCGTCGAGCGCCAGCAGGCGGGCGCGCCAGTAACTGCCGGAGCGTTTGTCCACGGCCCGCTCGTAGGTGAAGACAACATCCTTGCTCGTGAGCGGCTTGCCGTCGGAGAAGATGAGTCCCTTCTTAAGCGTGAAGGTGTAGACCTTCGCGTCCGGCGAGACATCAATCTTTTCGGCAAGGTCGGGGATCGGTTCGAGCTTGTCCGTCATCCGCACGAGCGCACCGAACATCTGCCGTTCGACCCCCTGTTCGACGCCGGAGGACGAGAAGAGCGGGTGGATCGTCACGGGTTTGACCCAATACATGCTGACCTGCCCGCCCGTCGCTCCCGCAGACGCGGCGGGTGACGCAGCCGGGGCGGCGCTCGCGGCGGGAGCGCCCACACTGGCGGCGGGCGCTACCGCAGATGCCGCACTCGTCGTTGGAGCAGCGGCCGATGATGCCTGCGGGGTAATCGGTGGCTGTATCTGCGGCTTTGGTGCGGTCGTCGCAGTGGGCGTCGTTGATCCGCCGCACGCCGCGAGCAGCGTGCCCGCCGCCGCCGCGCTCGCCGCCGCGAGGAATCGCCGTCGTGTCCATCTAGCTTGCCGCTCATTGGTCGTCATCGGGAAACCCCTCCCCACGTTAACGAAGCATCGGCGCACACGCTGCGCGGTATTTCCTGTGGCCCGTGGCGATAGCGTAGCACATCGGGGCAGGAACGAGTAGCGAGTAACGAGTACCGAGTACCGAGGTGGAGTGACATCTACTCGTTACTTCGTGACGCTCCACTCCTCGGCATTCCAGACCTGGTGCGTCGCGTAGCTTGGCGGTTTGAATCCTTGCAGGCGTTTGTTGTAGGCAAAGATCGAGTTCGGCGACCACAGGAGAATCCAGGGTGCGTCGTCGTTGAGCATTTGCGCGGCCAGTGTATAGATCTGCTTGCGTTGTGACCGATCCCCAACCGTCCGGCCTTGCTTGAAGAGATCGTCTACCTTCGGGTTGCTGTAATGCGAGTAGTTGCCGCCCGTCGGCGTGAAGTTGGCGGTCTCGAAGTACTTGGCCGAGACGTTCGGGTCCTGTGCGTAGACGCCACCGGCGATGATGGCGAGGTCGAAATCACTATCCGTCACGGTCTTTCGGGTGTATTCGGTCGTGTCACTGGGGCGCAGGTCAATGCCAACCCCTACGTCTTTGAGTTGTTGCTGCACGATTGCCAGGTACGCGTCGGTCTGCGGGTCTCCGCCGACGTAGGCGACCGCATATCTCCGGCTGGCATCCCAGTTCGCGTCTTTCAGCAGTTGCTTCGCTTTCTCCGGGTTGTAGGCGTAGTCGTTCAGGCCAGGGATCGTGCCCATCCAGTCTGGCCCGATAATCGTCGTATTGATGACCCGCGCTTCGCCCCCCAGCAGTTGTTTGACGATGTTCTCGCGATCAATGGCGTAGGTCATTGCCTGCCGCACCCGCTTGTCCTGGAAGGCCGGTTTCTGGAGATTCGGCACCAGTTTCGTCGTGCTCGGACTCGGGACGCTGACGACGGTCAGGAGCGGGTTTTTCTTCAGTCGGTCGAGTTCCTGCACCGGCACTGGCCCCATCAGGTCCAGTTCAGCCTTTTCCAACTGCGCGACTGCGACGCTGGGCGAGAGGATTTTTAGGAAAATCTTGTCCAGTTTCGGCTTCGGGCCGCCGGTGTAGCCGTCGTTGCGCTGGAGTTCGACGTACTGGTCCGTCGCGTAGCCGCCGAATTTAAAGACGCCCGCCGTCACGTTCGGGTTCAGGGCGAAGGCTTGTTTTTGCAGTTGGTCCGGCGGCACATCCTTGAGGATATGCTGGGGCAGGATGCCCATGCCAGCGAAATCTCCGAGGGTAGCAAGCCACGTCGCGTCGGATGTTTTGAGAACCATCTTCACGGTGTAGTCGTCCGGCGTGGTAAGGCCGGAAATCGTGTCCGCTTTCTGGTCGCCGTACTCCGTCGCGCCGTCAATCTGCAGCAGCCGACCACGCCAGTAACTGCCCGTGCGCTTGTCCACCGCGCGCTCAATGGTGAAGACGACATCTTTCGCCGTGAGCGGTTGACCGTCGGTCCAGACGATCTTCTTCAAGTGGAAGGTGTAAGTTTTGACGTCCGGGGAAATATCAATCGTTTCCGCGATGTCAGGGACGGATTCGAGCTTGTCGTTGACCTTGACGAGTGCGCCAAAGATCAGTTGCTCGACGCCCTGATCCGCACCGACGGAGGTGAAGAGTGGCTGGAATGTGACCGGCTTCGCGTAGAGCATGCTGATCTGCCCGCCCGTCGTCCCCGTGGATGTGATGGATGACGCAGCACCCACGGTCGGAGCCGCGCCCGCGACCGGGGAAGACGCGGTCGCGGCGGCAGACGGGGCGCTCGTCGTCGCAACCACCGCCGTCACCTGCGGGGCGATTGTCGGCTGCGTTTGCGGCTTCAGCGCGACTGTCGCGGTCGGCGCGGGCGATCCGCCACACGCCGCGAGGAGGCCGCTCGCAGCAGCCGCACTCGCCGCCGCGAGCACTCGCCGCCGTGTCCAGATCACCATTGTGCTCACTCCGTTCACTTCAGTAACGAAGTAGCGAGTAGCGAGTAGAGGCGAATCCCTTCTCGTTACTCGCTACTCGTTACTCGTTACTTCGTTACGCTCCACTCCTCGGCGTTCCACATGAACGTGTTGGCATAGGAGGTCGGCTTGAATCCCACGAGCCGCTTGTTGTACGCGTGGATCGAGTTTGGCGACCAAAGGAAGATCCACGGCACTTCTTCATTGAGTATCTTCGCCAGGTCGGTGTAGACCTTCTTGCGCTGGGTTTGATCCGGCGTGGCACGACCTTGCTTGAAGAGATCGTCGAGTTGCGGGTTTGTGTAGTGTCCATAGTTCGCGCCTGCGGGCACGAACGCGACCGTCTCGAAGTACTTGGCGGAGACGTTCGGGTCCGCCCGGAAGACACCACCATCCACTTCCGCGATGTCGAAATCGCCTGTCGTCGTGGGGGTCGCGCCTGTGACGACGCGCTTGGTGTACTCGGTGCCGTCCAGTTGCGTGAGGTCCATCGTGATGCCGACATCCTTGAATTGCTGCTGGACGATGGGCAACCATGCATCGGTGATCTTGTTGCCGGGGATGTAGATCGTGTTGAGTTTCGTGCTGCTGTTCCAGTTCGCGTCTTTCAGGAGTTGCTTTGCCTTGTTTGGGTCGAAGGCGTATTCGTTCAACCCCTGAGGGATGCCCATCCATTCCGGGCCGATGATCGTCGAGTTGACGACCTGCCCTTCGCCCTTGAGGACTTCCTTGACGATGCCCGCGCGGTCAATCGCGTACATCATCGCTTGCCGCACGCGCTTGTCTTTGAGGGTATCGCGGCCAAAGTTAATCGCAAAGAAGGTGACGCTCGGCGAGGGTGTGCTGGTGACGGTGAGGCTGGCATTCTTGCGTAGCCGGTCCGCCTCGGTGATCGGGACGACCATCACATCCAACTCGCCCTTTTCGAGTTGCGCAAGCCCGACATCATCCTGCGTGATCGCCTTGAAGAAGATGCTATCCAACTTCGCCTTCGGCCCGCCGGTGTAGGTCTCGTTGCGCTTGACCTGGAGGTACTGATCCGATTTCCAGTCCGCATAGGTGAACGCGCCGGCGGACGGCGTCGGAGCGAACGCGAAGGGTGCCTTCGCCATCTGATCCGGTGCGGTGCTTTCGAGGATATGCTTGGGCAGAATGCTCAGGCCCGAGAAATCGCCGATGGTGATCAGCCAAGTCGCGTCCGGGATCGCCAATGTCATCTTGATTGTATAGTCATCCGGCGCTTCGAGGCCCTTGATCGAGGGAGCTTTTTGGTCGCCGAAATCCGCCGCGCCATCGAGCGCGAGGAAGCGACTGCGCCAGTAACTGCCGGAGCGTTTGTCCACCGCCCGCTCGATGGTGAAGACGACGTCTTTGCTCGTCAGTGGCTTGCCATCCGAGAAGGTAAGTCCCTTCTTGAGGGTGAAGGTATAGACCTTCGCGTCCGTTGAGGAATCAATCTTTTCGGCGAGATCAGGCACCGGCGCCAGTTTGTCGTTGATCTTGACGAGCGCACCGAACATCTGCCGCTCGACGCCCTGCTCGATCCCTGCCGTCGAGAAGAGCGGATGGATCGTTGCGGGCTTGGTCCATTTGACGCTCACCTGCCCGCCCGTCGCGCCCGTTGCGGCGGCGGGAGTCACCGCTGCCGCCGGTGATGCCGCCGGAGCTGATGTTGCGGCGGGTACAGCGGCAGATGCCGCGCTCGTTGTCGGAGCCGCAGCAGCAGGCGATGCCGCCGCTGCCGGGGAGGCAGCAGCCGAAGCGACAGGGGACGCCGCCGCCGGCTTGGTCGCGGCGGTCGTCGCGGCGGCAGTCGTCGCCGTCGGTGCGCTACTGCCGCCGCAGGCCGCGAGGATCGCGCTCCCGGCAGCGGCAGCGGCGCCAGTCAGGAAACCGCGCCTGCTCAGTGATATAGCCCGTTTGTCGTCGTGCTCATGATTCATGCCGTTGTTCTCCTTCACTCCCATACGATCCTCACCCCTGACTGCCCACCCCCTGCCCCCTCCCGAGCCGGGAGGGGGCAGGGGGTGGATTACCCCTCAGTCTTGAATCCGATATTGTCGCACCGCCTCCATATCGAGTTCGACGCCCAGCCCCGGCCCCTGCGGCACGA
>JBBSFO010000396.1:0-5291 GCA_038238655.1 Thermomicrobiales bacterium
AGGCGTTCATGGCGCGGGCGGAGCCGGAGTTGGGGCACATCGGCGGCGAGCGCGGCGATCGTTACCGACTCGATCTCTTCATCCGTCACTGATCGCACTGCGTTTTGCCGGAGGATGGCAAGCCGAACGCGCAGAGTGCGCACCGTTTCGCCGATCTCGGCGGGGGGCCACCGCGCCGCCCATTTCCCCGTACTGCACTGCTGTTGCTCGACCTGTTCGAACAAGAGTCCACATGCCTGCTGCCGGGCAAGGCAATCGGTGAGCCAGTCGGTCTCGATGCCAAGTTTGCGCGCGACTGCGGCAATTGCATCCGCGCGAGGCATATCGCCATTCCGGGCAGCGCGCCACAGCACGCGGAGCGATCGCCGCGCGCGCAGGCGCGTCTCGATGGCGGCGGCGGATTCGACCAGATGCGGCTGCCGCGCGTCGCTCATCGTCGTCCACTCGCGCAGTTGCTGGGCGAGGCCAATCGCGGTCCGCCCGGTCAATCGGGGCGAGGTGACGACGCGAACGGCGGGGCTGTGCCGGATGCGCGCATCCACACGTCGTAGTGCCTGGTAGAGTGCGACATCTTCGAGATAGGGAACCACCGGCAATCCGCCCGCGCGGATGTATGCCTTGGTGGTCACGGCGAGGCTGGCGCCGAAATGCTGATGATGCCGGGGCCACGGATCGTACGGATCGGGATCGAGCAGACTCTCCATTGCCGCGATCAGATGCCGGTAGCCGACATCGCGTAGGTGATACCGCCGTGTCAACCGACCCATTTCTGTGTCGTCCGTGCGGGCGGTGACAATCCGCCCACCGACCGCATCCACGCCGCGCGCGAATTCATCCAGCGTCGCCGCGATCCAAGTGGGCACAACGTGCGTATCACCGTCTGTCGAGGCGATTACGCCGCGTCGTCGGCCCACGACGAGTAGGCGGCGGTATGCCTCGTCCATGAGCATGCGCCGCGCGTGCCCGATATGGAACCCGCCCGCCGGATACGCGCGCTCGATCACGTGCAACGCCAGCGTCGGGCAGCGTGCGGCAAACGCGCGGGCGAGCGCGGCGGAATGATCGGTGCAGTTGTTCGCGAGGACAATCACCTCGTAGCGGGCATGGTTGAGCGGCGTGCCGCTCGAATCGCGCTGATCTGCGAGCGCACGCAGCGTTTCCGTCAACGTTTGTGCTTCGTCGCGCACGGGCACGATGACACAGATTTCGCACGCGTGCTTCGGTGGCGTTCGGACATAAAGGCACGGATAATCGCTCGGAACCGGCGATGCGAGAACGCGCTCGTCGTGCTGCAAATCGAGGGCGGAATGCATCGAGCGCGTCTTCTCCGATGTAGAGTTGCGATCTCATCCAACGATACCGCTGGCAGCATCGCACGATACGTTCCGCGAGATAGCGAGACGCAGCAGGGCGGATGTAAACCTCCGCCGTCTACCGACTGCCGGGTGCCGTTTGCTGCCCACTGACAGGTTCGTAATGGACCTGATTGCGCCCACCCGCTTTGGCGGCGTAGAGGGCGGTGTCCGCGATGCGGATCAGGGTGTCCATCGTTGTCGCGTCCGCCGGGAAGACGGCGACGCCCGCGCTGATCGTCGCGCGCACTTCCTCGCCCGAGGGAAGATCGAGGCGGTGGCGGGCGACACTGATGCGTAGCCGTTCCGCGACGATCAATGCCTGCGCGCCGTCCGTCTCCGGCAGCACCGCGATAAATTCCTCGCCGCCGTACCGTCCGACGAGGTCAATGCTGCGCACTGCCTGAGTGGCGATGCGCGCCAGGTCGCGCAGGACGCGGTCGCCGAACTGGTGGCCGTAGGTGTCGTTGATGCTTTTGAAGCGGTCGAGATCGAAGAAGATCACGGTGAGCGATCGCCCATACCGGCGCGAGCGTTCCAGTTCGCGCTCCAACCGCTCCAGCAAGGCGCCCCGGTTGAACAGCCCGGTGAGCGCATCGGTTTGCGCGGCGTAGGCGACGGCGTCGTGCCGTTGGGCGTTGCGGAGCGCGACTGCGGCATGACGGGCCAATTCCGCGACAATCGCTGCATCGTCCGGCGTGTAGCGGGCGCGGACGGCGGCGCCGACCATGATCGCGCCGATCATCTGCCCCTCGACACGAAGCGGCGTGACAATCACCGAGCCGAGCCACGCGAAGGCGGGTGGTATCACGTCGTTAAAGTGCGTCGGCACATCGCTGATCAAAAAAGGCTTGCCCGTCTCGGTCATCGCTTTCGTCAGGCTGTACGCGCCTGGTTCGACTCCTTCGAAGAGGTCGGCATTGACGGCGAATGGCCCGCGCCCGTCGGCGAGGCGGAGTTTGCCGGCCTCGGCGGTCGTCAGGAGCGCTGCGCCCTCGTATGGGACGAGCCGGGCGATCTGATCGAGCACCGTCTCACCGACCGCGTCCGGATCGAGCGACGCGCCGAGCGAGATGCCGATATCGAGCAGCGTTTCCGCGCGGACGGCGCGCCGCTCGGCGCTCGCGAATCGCTCTGCCTGCTGGATCGCCGCGCCGATCCGCTGGGTGATCAGTTCGAGGAGTTCGAGGTCGAATTGATCGAGCGACTGTGCGCTCTGCACATCCACTACGCCGAAGACCGCGCCGTCTACAAGGATCGGCACGGCCATTTCACTGCGGACGTTCGTTGCGAAGCGGAGAAAATCGGGGTCCTTCGTACTATCCTCGACGAGTGCGGGCTGTGCCGTGCGGAACACGCGCCCGATCACGCCGCGATCAATCCGTACCCGCTCGATTACCGTGCCCAGTCCGGCATGGGCACGGGGAACGAGGTCGTCGCCGTCGCGCTCGTACAGGGTCACGGAACTCTGCTCCAATGAGACGGCAAGGCCATGGACGAACGTCCGAACGGTTTCATCCATGTCAATCATCACGATGCTCACAAAAGCGACACCTTTTCCCACACCAGACGTCTTGGGTTCATTGACCGTGAATCATGTCCGTTTGTCTGCACAAACATGTCTGTGCGACAGGGCCAGTATCAGGGAAAACCTCGGCCCTTTCCGTACCATTTCGCGGCAATCGGCTTGCAGTTCTGTCATCGAACAATCAGTTGCAAGACTCACCGAAATCGAATCGCCAAGACGCCCCAGACGCGCGAGGGGGAAAGATTGAACGCAGAGCGCACAGAGAAATTTTCTCTGTGCGCTCTGCGTTCATTCCCACTCTTGGCGGCTCGGCGGTGAGAATTATCCTCGTGAGCGGTGCGTGCCGCGTATACTAGGGGTGAGACGCGCAACGCGGCGCATATGAAGGGAATGACCGCATGACCGCTGATGCACCCACCGATCACCACCCGAACGCAGACCTGCTCGCCGCGCATCCGCTGATCATCGCCGCGAACCGTGGCCCGATAGAATTCACGCGCAACGATGACGGTACGTTCGCCCACAAGCGGGGGAGCGGGGGCGTCGTCACAGCGATGAGCGCGCTCGGCAAGTATATGGACCCGATCTGGGTCGCGAGCGCGATGACGGAAGGGGATCGTCAGCAGGCTGTCGCGGCGGGCGGCGATCCCGTCGTCGTCAAGGATCGCGGCCAGCCACCGCTCAGAATCCATTTCGCCACGGTGCCGCCGGAGACGTACGACCTCGCGTACAACGAGATCAGCAACTCGATCCTCTGGTTTTTGCAGCACTACCTCTGGGATGTCGCGCATGAGCCGGACATTGACCAGCAGGTCTGGCGCGCATGGGATGTCGGCTACTCGATCCTCAATTTGACGTTCGCGAACACGATCCATCGTGCCGCCGAACTGGCAAAGAGCGAGCGGCCCATCGTCATGGTGCAGGATTACCACCTGTATCTCGTGGCGGCGCTGGTGCGGGAGCGGTTGCCGCACGCGCTGATCCAGCAATTCATTCACATCCCGTGGCCGGACAAGGATTACTGGCGTTTCCTGCCCGCGCGCATCCGCCGGGAAATCTGCCTCGGCCTGATGGCGTGCGACGTTGTTGGTTTCCAGACAAACGATCACTGCCACAACTTCATTCACACCTGCGTCGAGAATGTTCCGGACACGGAGGGCGATCACGAGCGGATGTTCCTTCGCTATCAGGGGCGGACAATTAAGGTGCGCCCGTACCCGATCTCGCTCGATGTCGCTGCCGTCCGGCGCACGGCGCAGAGCCAGGCCGTCGCGGAGTACACACAGGTCTTGCAGGATTACCTCGGCGAGCAGACGATTGTGCGCGTGGATCGTGCGGAACCGAGCAAGAATGTACTGCGCGGCTTCAAGGCATTTGATCTCTTTCTCGACCGTTACCCGCAGTGGCACGGCAAAGTGCGTTTCCTCGCGCTGCTCGTCCCGTCGCGCCTCTCGGTGCCGCGCTATCAGCAGTACCTGGACGATATCTACGCCTTCATGGGGCGGCTCAATACGAAGCACGGGACGGAGACCTGGCGACCCGTCCGGTTGCTCGTCGGCGACAACTACGAGCGCGCCCTCGCGACGCTCACACTCTATGACGCACTACTTGTCAATTCATTGGCGGATGGCATGAACCTCGTCGCGAAGGAGGGCGCGCTGCTCAATGAGCGCGGCGGCGTGCTGATCCTTTCCGAGACGGCGGGTGCGCACGAGCAACTAGGCGCGTACGCCATTTCCATCGCGCCGTGCGACATCGCGGGCACGGCGGACGCGCTGCACCTCGCCCTGACGATGCCGACGGACGAACGCTTCCGGCGCGCGGCGGCTCTGCGGGAGTCGGTCGAGCAGGCAGACATCGTCCGCTGGATCACCGAACAACTCGACGACATCGCTGCCGTCGCACGTGCGACCGGGGAAAACCGCTGAGAGGCAATAGGCCCAAAGGTTGCGAATGAGGGAGCAAGAGAAAGGGTCATGCGAGAGTCCTTTCCTTCTCCGTTTTTTCCGGCGCTCTTTGTATCCCCGCCGATCTCCCCAGTTTCGTGTTCCGATTGAGCAGTGGATACGGTCACACGGCTCCGATTCCGCCCCCGACCATCCATGCGGCACATCGTTCGGCGACCATGATCGTTGGCAGGTTGGTATTGGCGGCGGGGACGGTCGGCATGATCGAGGCGTCCACGACCGATAAACACTCCACGCCGTATACCTGGCCCTGCGCATTGACAACCGCCAACGCGTCACTCGTGGGGCCCATGCGGCAGGTGCCGACAGGGTGGTGATACGTCTCCAGCCGCGACCAGACGAAGGCTTCCAATGCCTCTGTTTCGTCGGGCGTATCGGCATGCGGGTGCAGTTCAGAGCGCGCGACTGTGGAAAGCGGCGCGGTACGGGCGAGGCGTCGGGCGG
>JBBSFO010000397.1:0-5271 GCA_038238655.1 Thermomicrobiales bacterium
GCCGTGGGTCGGCCTACCCGGCTACTGTCTTGTCTTCGCGCTGGTCGGGCTGGGTAGCAGCGCGCTACAACTCGCCTCGCTCACCTTTATCGTGGACTTTGCCCCATCGGAGCAGCGACCGACCTACATCGGCGTGGCAATGCTGGCTCAGGCACCCTTTGCTTTCGGCGCGCCGATTCTGGCGGCGACGATCGCCGATCAGCGTGGCTACGCGACGATCTTCGCCCTCGCCGCCGCCCTCGGCATGCTGGCAACTGCAGTCGTCGCGCGGTACGTCCGCGACCCGCGCACGGAAGCCCACACTGCGCACCTGTCGTTCAAGGGGGGAGAGGCTCATCTGCAATAAAGGGCATAAAAAAGCAGCGACGCCAGGGTTGACGCCGCTGCAGGGGTTGGGGAGGAGGAAGGAGTATTCAAAGAAGTGACGGGCCGCGAGCGATTCGTAACTCCGGGTGTGTGGCAGGTGGGTGCGGCATCCTGTTATCCGTTCGACCATCGCCACGAGCCGCCCGGCCCCGTCTGCAATCAGTATTGCGCGAGGAGATGAAGACGGTCTGAGCCGATCCTTAAATCTTACTGAGTGTTCCACTATCTGCCGATGCCGAGTGACCGACTCACAACGAGACACTCGATAAGTGACCGGATGAGGTATGCTCCTCCTGCGATACGAAACCTGCGCAAGGATACACGTCTGGGTGCTGCTGGTTCGAATGCACCATGACCGCTCAAGGGTGAAGTGGAGCGACCAATCGTGATACCAACAAACCTCACTGGGATAGGCGATGTCTTCTACGGTGAAGAACGGGTGGCGACGGTTCACTATCAACTTATGCGGACCGTGAGAACCGGGCGCGCCGCTGGCATGGACGGAGAGATGGCAGTCATCGAAGGTGGTCCCCTCGCCATGACACAACGCAACTACATCCTCCGCCTCGACGATCATCGTGAAGTCGCGTTTTTCGTTACGGAGCTGCCCGATATATCGGATAGTGGTCGCTCTATCGTCGGGACGACCGGCCCACTTGTGGAGCGTACAAGACCGACGGATGCTCCGCCGCACGAACGCTGACAAACGCGCCGCGCATCGTCATATCATGCGCGGCAGTGCGGTGGAACCGATGAGAAAGGATGTCGCATGGCGGATGCAGCACAACTGCTCAACTTCACAGAAAAGGTTGCCCTCATCACGGGCGGCGGATCGGGCATCGGCAGAGCGTCCTCGCTCGCTTTCGCGGCGCTCGGTGCGCAGGTTGTCGTTGCCGATATCGCGCCGGATGGCGGGGAAGAAACCGTGCGATTGATTCGCGCGTCGGGCGGTGAGGCGACCTTTATCCGCGTGGACGTTTCCCAGTCATCCGAAGTTACCGCGCTCGTGAACGGCACTGTAGAGCGGTACGGACGGCTCGACTTTGCCCACAACAATGCGGGCATCGCCGGGGCATCGGCCCAGCCTTTCAGCGACTACCCGGACGAACTCTTTGACACAGTGTTGGCAGTCAACCTCAAGGGGGTGTGGCTCTGCCTAAAGGCGGAAATCCGCCAGATGCTCGTGCAGGGAGGCGGCGCGATCGTCAATACCGCCTCGATTGCGGGGCTGATCGGCGGATTCGGTGCAGCCTACACGGCGAGCAAGCATGGCGTCATCGGGCTAACCAAACAGGTCGCCGTGCAGCACGCGACAGCGGGCATCCGCGTCAATGCCGTCTGCCCCGGACTGATCGAAACACCAATGACCCGCCCGGTCTACACGCCCGAGCGGTGGGAGCAAGCAATTAACATGCACCCGATGCGACGCGACGGGACACCGGAGGAGGTGGCACAAACCGTCGTCTGGCTCTGCTCGGACGCCGCCTCGTTCATCACGGGGCAAGCGCTGGCCGTTGATGGCGGCTACGTCGCCCAGTAGGGCAATACAAAATCCACCGGACTGAACCGCCACGACGCCAAGATCGCCAAGATGGGAGAAAGGAATAAAAAGGAACATTCTCTTCATCTCATTGCGTTTCTTGGCGATCTTGGCGTCTTGTATGTTGAAGCGCAGGCTTTTCCCTGGTGGTAGCAGGCTTTCCAGCCTGCCTCCCGCCCGAATTTGCTCCCCCTTCCCTTCAAGAGAAGGGGGGCTGAAGGGTTAGGGCGAACAGAGCATCTTGGCGGTTCAACTGCCCTACGTGACGCCCGGTTCGAGGATGCGGAGCGTCTTGCCCGTCGCGTCCAGCCGGGCTTGCACGCCAATCGGCAGCGTCGCGTGGTGCTTGCCGTGGCCGATGGGCAGGTTGTACAGCGTCGGTATGCCCAGTGGGACGATCAGGTCGTCGAAGATCTCCGCGAGGCTGAGACTGCTTGGCAGCTGCGGCCCGCTCTCGAATAACTCGCCGATCACCAATCCCGCGCATTGCTGCAACCGGCCCGCCGCGAGCAGGTGCGACAGGAACCGGTCAATATCCCCCGGCCCGCGACGGTTGGTTTCCACGAAAAGGATTTTGCCGCGCAGATCGAGTTCCCACGGTGTCCCGACCGTCCAGTTGAGCACCGGCAGCGTGCCGCCTACCAGTTCGCCCTCCACCACGCCGGGGACGATGCACTCCACATATGGGTCGTCCGGGCTGGGCAGGATATCGAATGGCTCGGTCGCCATCAGCGCGTCGCGGAACGAGGCGAGTGTGTACTGCGTCGCCTTCGCGAAACTGGTCAGTACCGGGCCGTAGAAGGTCGTCCAGTTCAGTTCCTTGCCAAAGAGTGCATGAAAGACGGAGATATCCGAGTAGCCGATGAAGGCTTTCGGCGGGCGACCGCGTAGTTGGGCGAGCCGGTCGCGGTCCATCGCGTAGGCCGTCCGGGTCGCGCCCGTGCCGCCACGCAGACAGAGCACCGCGTCCACATCATCGCGGAAAAACATCGCCAGCACATCGTCGGCGCGGTCGCGATCACGACCGGCGAGGTATTCGCGCCGGTCGTGCGCGCCGACGACGAGATTGAAGCCCAGCGTTTCGAGCGCCGCGACACCACGATTGATGTCAGATCGCTCGAACACCGGGGAGGACGGGGCGACGATGCCGAGGGTCATCCCGGCTTGCAGACGAGGCGGCTTTTGTCGGTCGGGCATGATATACACCTCCATTCGACGGTTTCTGTTCTCGATAGCAATCAGTCGCCGCTGCCTTCAGGGATGCCGAGTGCGGTGCGCGTCGCCCGCGCCACCCTATTCAACGTGCTCGCGTCCGGCGGGCCGACCGCCAGGCGGTTCTTCGTCAGCGCGAAGGCGAAGCGATAGTCCGGGTCGGCGAACCCGACTGTCCCGCCGTAGCCGCGATGCCCGAACGCCGTCACCCGCTGGCCCATCGGCATCCCCAGCCCACCGAGCATGTAGCCGAGGCCCCGGCGAATCATCGTACCGAGCACGGCATCCTGCCCGTCAACCTGCAATGCGGTCGCCTGGCGAACGCGGTCGGGCGGCAACAATCGCACCCCGCCTACGCCGTTCCCGATCAGCGACGCGTAGTGGCGGGCCAGCGACCGCGCGTTCATGATGCCGCCCCCGGCAGGAATCACGGCGCGGCGCACCTCTGGGCGATTGTACTTCTCATCGTTCTGCCTGCTGTCTCGCCCGATGCGCGCGGCGAGCGAGTCCGGCGGTGGATCGGGGGCGGTAATCACCGAGGCGTCGTTCTCCAGCATCGCCACGCGCGGCTCGACGTCGTCCGGGATGCCGAAAAAGAGCGACCGGATGCCGAGCGGCGCGCAGATGTCTTCCGCGACGATCTGTTCGATCGGGCGGCCATCCACGCGGCGGGCGAGTTCCCCGAGGATCCAGCCAAACGTCAGCGAGTGATAGCCGCTCTGCGTTCCCGGCTCCCACAACGGTGTTAATTCGGCAATTGCCCGGCACATCCCGTCCCAATCGGTCACCGAAACATCGGGCGGCAGTTGGGGAATGCCGGCGGTGTGGGAAAGCGCCTGGCGGATCGTGACCGCCGCCTTGCCGTTGACGGCGAACTCCGGCCAATAGGTGGCGATCGGGTCATCGTAGTCGAACAGACCGCGCTCCGCGAGCAGGTGGATCGCGGTCGCGGTGATCCCCTTGCTGCACGAAAAGACCGTAAACAGCGTCTCACCGTCAACCAGTTGGCCGGTGGCCGGGTCGGCAACGCCCGCCCACGTATCCACGACGCATTCGCCATCGAGATAGGCAGCGACTTGGATGCCGCGCTCGACCCCGGAAGCCACGAGGTCGTCAAGAATGGCCCGGACATCGGTCTGCGTATCAGTCATCGCTGCTCTCCATTCTTTCGTCACGCGCTGCTGGTCGGCGTTTCACCCTCCCCGCACAGGGTAGCGCGATATTCGGTATCCGGGAACAGCGCAGCGACCGTTTCACCCCACACTCCCCGGTTTGGCCCGCACGCCCCGACCGCCGGATTTCCCCGTCGCGAAAATTGCCTATGCATACGGCGCAACCGTACACACGATGCGTCGTTTCATTATTGTACGGAATCTCTGGACGACCTGCCCCCACGCCAAGACGAAAGGGACCCTGCCATGCCGCGACTGCTTCACTATGTGTCGGGCGTGCGCCTGATCGTTGATCCTTACGATCATCGGTTGTGGCACTTTGCGATCCGCAGCAAACGGTACGATCTCCAAATGCGCGGCGGTTCTTACATCCTGCGCGCCGACGACGGATTGCTGCTCGGGCGGTTCCAGGACCTGGACAAAGCGGTCACGAGCGCACGCGAACATGCTCATTCGGCCGCCACCGAACGCATCCCGCTCATCCCACCCCGCTTTGGTGCGGTACGTGGATCGTAACGACCGTAGCGAGGAAAGGCGAATCATCGTGCGCGCTCTAGCCGATGCCCCGCGACCCGTCCGCCTCGGCGTCATCGGCACCGGGCTGGCGGTCGAACAACTGCACTGGCCCGCGTTGAAACGGATGCCGGAGCGCTTCGTCATCGCCGCCTTCGCGAATCACTCCCGCCCCAAAGCGGAGCATTTCGCCGACTATACGGGCGCCGCAATGACCGATTACCACCCGGACTATCACGATCTCCTGCGCCGCGACGATGTCGAGGCCGTGCTGATTTCCCTGCCGATCCCGCTCAACTACCAGGTGACGCGCGATTGCCTTGCGGCAGGCAAAGACGTCATCTGCGAAAAACCGGCCGGTGCCGATGAGGCCGAGGGGCGCGCGTTCCTCGCGCTGGAAACCGAGTTCCCGGAGCGCACGGTGTTGATCGCCGAGAACTGCTTTTATCGCGATGATCTCCGACTCGC
>JBBSFO010000398.1:0-5263 GCA_038238655.1 Thermomicrobiales bacterium
CGTCCCACCGTACACGCCGGGCCAACCATTCCGGCTCGACGTGGACTTCCTGACGATGCCGCAGTGCGATCGCGCGGCGCGCACCGCCGGGGTCGAGCGCACCGGCCCGCTGACGATCCGCATCAACGATGGTACCCCGTGGGATCAGTACGCCGTGCTCTGGGCCGCCCTGCGCGCCGCGCTCTACGAGGTCGCCTCGTTCCTCGCATAACCGGCTCAGGGCAACTGAACCGCAGCGCTACAAAGGACACGGAGAAGAAAGAGGGGAAGAAGAGTGGTCGCGCTGCCAGTGCTATACTCCGGGTTGTTACACGCGCGAGCCTACCGTATCGGCAGCGAAGCCAGATCGTCCAACGTGGCAGTTGTGGCGGTCGCGGGAGTATCCCGATCAGGGAGGGACAAATGGACGATTTCGGTATCTTCAACCCGCGCTTCGTGCGGCGGCTGCGCGAGGACTTGGAACGGACGACGGCGGAGGTGCGCAGAACGACCGCGCCCATCCTCAACGAGGCGGAGCGCGTCTTCGCCGGCATCTTCCGCCCGCCCGCCACCGGGCCGACCACCCCCCTCGACGGCTGCGATTGGCAGCGGGTCGGGGACGATGAGGAGGCACTGCGCGAGCGGCTGGAGCGGACCATCACCGACCTGACCATGGTAGAGCGGCACACGATCATCCTCGACAACCCCGGCGATGCAACGGCCAGTTTCGTGGTGCGGGTAACGCTTGTAGACGGCACGACGTGGCAGGCGCAGGTTCCGGTGGTGGCGCTGGCACGGGCGACGGAGGCGGAACTGCGGCTCTGGGCGCTCCGGCTGGCCGGGAAGGTGTAGCGGTGAAAAAGGAACGGCAGGGCAGTCGTTCCGTATGTTTGTATCTCGATTGACAGCGCCAACGGCCCGACGGATACTCGACCTCAGCGATGAAACCCCCGGTAACTGGCGAGAGCGGTGGGAAAAACCACGAGGGAGCCGGGGAGAACGACGAATGGAGCCGCTCGCCTGGGCCGGGGCGCCGACGCGTTTGTCGGCGTCTCGTTTGTTTTTCCGGCATGCACCTGCCGGTTTCGGCTAATGGAGGGATACGGGATGGCAACCACGGTGGGGCAGCGAACGCTGCTGACGACCTATCTCGAAAAACTGGCGGGCGCGCCCGTCAATTCGGCGGCGGCGGCCTACTATGCCGCGCTCGACTATCTCAACACGACCGCGCCGACCATCGCGCGGGCAATTGTCGCCGAGTTTCGCGACCAGCGGCAGAACCTCAAGTTGATCGCGAGCGAGAACTACTCATCGCTCGGGACGCAACTGGCGATGGGCAACCTCTTCACCGATAAATACGCCGAGGGATATGTTAACCACCGCTTCTACGCGGGCTGCGACAATGTGGACACCGTCGAGGCGGAGGGTGCACGGATTGCCTGCGCGCTCTTCGGCGCGGATCATGCCTTCCTCCAGCCCCACTCCGGTGCGGACGCGAACCTCGTCGCTTTCATGGCGATCCTTTCCGCGAAGGTCGAGGCGCCGCTGCTCACCGAGATCGGCCAGGAGGATGCCTCGAAGCTCTCGCGCGACGATTGGGAGAAGGTGCGGGCGGCGATGCACGGTCAGCGCATCATGGCGCTCGATTACTACTCCGGTGGCCATCTGACGCACGGCTACCGGCACAATATCTCCAGCCAACTATTCGATGTCGCGCCGTACAAGGTAAACCCGGAAACGAAACTGCTCGACCTCGACCAGATGCACGCGCAGGTCCGTGAGGTGAAGCCAACCATCCTGCTCGCGGGGTACAGCGCCTACCCGCGCCTGATCAACTTCGCCAAGATGCGCGAGATGGCGGACGAAGTCGGCGCGGTCTTTATGGTGGACATGGCGCACTTCGCGGGTCTTGTAGCGGGCAAGGTCTTCACCGGCGACTACGATCCGGTGGCGCACGCGCACGTTGTCACCTCCACAACGCACAAAACACTGCGCGGGCCGCGCGGCGGGTTGATCCTTTGCACCGAGGAGTTCGCACCCTGGGTGGACAAGGGATGCCCGATGGTCCTCGGTGGGCCGCTGCCGCATGTGATGGCGGCGAAGGCCGTCGCCCTCAAAGAAGCCGCGACACCCGAATTCCAAACCTATGCACACAAGATCGTGGACAACGCCCGCGCCCTCGCGGCGGACTGCGTCGCGGAGGGGATGGAGGTCGTCACCGGGGGCACGGACAACCACCTGATGCTTATTGATGTGGCGCAGACCTATGGCCTAACCGGGCGGCAGGCGGAAAGCGCGCTGCGCGAGGGCGGCATCACGCTCAACCGCAACTCGATCTTCCCGATTGACCCGAACGGACCGTGGTACACGAGCGGCCTGCGCGTCGGTACGCCCGGCGTGACAACGCTCGGCATGGACGAGGCGGAGATGCGCGAAATCGCCCGCATTATGGCGCGCATTCTGACCGGCACATCGCCTACAACGATCGCGAGCGGCAGGCAGGCAGGACAAACCAGCAAGGCGAAGTACGATCTCGACGCGACGGTGGCGAGTGAGTCGCGTGACGCCGTGCAGCGGTTGCTCAGCGGTCACCCGCTCTATCCCGAACTCGACCTCGCGCTGATGTCCGGCATCCTCGCAGCGGACTCGCCCTAACCCCCGCCCCTTCCCCGCAGGGGAAGGGGCGAATAACCGCAATATGCAGCGCGGCGACAGGATAAAAGCCTGTCGTCGCAGTTATCAGCGAGAGATCGTCCCAGATTCTCTCGTGTTGACACACCTGGATGGTTGTCTAACGACTTCAACCCATGGAACATAAGCTCGACTTTCCCCTTTTGCATGGAGGAGCTAATAGGAGATACAGGCCGCACCGCCGATGAGGAACTCGACGGCCTTGGCAGCGCCCGTGATCAGCGCATTGCCGACAAGATTGTCTTCAGCGAGGCCACGCCGTTTGAAGCAGGGTGAGCAGACCCAAATCTGACCGTCGTTGGCGATGAAGGTTTCGATTAATTCCGCTAGCGGCCTAAAGCCCTCCTCATGGATATCGTCACTGTAGCCCTGCTGACTGAGACGGACCGCCTCGGAAGAAAGGAAGACGGCCGTCTCCACACCCGAGGCGGCCGCTGCGTTCGCAACCACAAAGCCGATCGTTGCCTTGTCGGGATTTGTCCTTCGCGTGTTCGTGACCACTCAACCGCCCTTGCGGATAAAGAAGTGGATCGGTTCACCCTGACGCGGGTCGCCGGTCGTCGCCACCAATTCGTTTCGCGTCATGCGGCACCACGGTGGCAGATCTTCGCGCGCGCCGGGATCATAGCCCGATTACCTCCAGTACGGCTCCCGGGTCCAGTCCTTCATTCGCTGCCGGAGCGCGACCAACAACGTACCGCAACCCTCGTGCCCGGCGTCGAGAGTTGCGGCGGGGATAGGGGGAGACTCAGGCACTCGCACCTCCGCGACATCCCCCCAACCCCGCTGCACACCATCGTCCGATAGAGTGCGGGCGCGGATGAATGAGATTCGCTACCACACGACTACACACGTTTCTGTCCTCCGGACGCCCACGGCGCCCGCGATCCCCGTAGTCGTTCAGTTACCGAGCGATTGCAGGTCGGGGCTCTCGACATATGCGATCAGGTCGTAACGCCCCGTCACCGCGTGGACCTGCTTGATCACTGATCCATCCAACTCCATGCCGCGCAATTCATCGACTAATTCCTGTACTCGTGTCGGCTCGGCCTCGATGAGCACATAGGCGTGAATCATTCTTCCCTCCCAATCGTCACTTTTCGCTACCTACCGCGTCGGTCAATCGTGGCTCCTCACGGGAGCGTCGGTCACCCTCAGGTAAAGGTCCGCAATGGCACGCTGCCGGTGCGCGCGATGATCTCGAGTTGCTGCTGGACGCTTTCGACCGCGTGGGCAAGTGGAAAGAGTTTCTTGCTGACCTGCATGTCGGCGTCAGTCGAGAGCGGGTGCCAGAAGATGCCGTCAAGGTTGGCAGTCAACTCGGGGAGCAAGTTTCCCCTGCCGAGTTCAAGCCCTTCCTTCGAGGAGCCGCGCTTCGCCAGCGGGCGGATGAAGTGGTCCTCCGCCGGGATACCGAGTTCTGCCCGGAAGGCGTGCAACATATCGAGGTGATCCGTATTGGCGGGTGTCTCGGTCGTGCCGAGGCGCACGCGGAACCCCGCCGCTTGCAGAAGCCTGATCCCGGCGACCGCCTTCTCCCACGAACCCGCACCGCGAAAGGCATCGTGATCCTCCGCCCGCCCGCCGTCGAGGCTGACCTGGACGATCAGGTTGTCGTTGGCGATGGCGACCAACTTCTCCAACCGTGGCCCGCGCAGGATCATGGCGTTGGTCAAGACGGTCGTCGGCACGCGAGCCGACGAGTAGGCGAGCATCGCGTAAATGTCTGGGAGGATAAACGGCTCACCACCGGTGAAGAAAATATGCTCGAAGCCGAGGGCGATCGCCTCATCCACCAGTTGCCGCACGTTCGCCAGCCCAATCGCGCGACGCGGCGCATTCGGGCTCGACTTCGCCACACAGTAGGCGCAGCGCAGGTTGCAGTCGTAGTTCGTGTAGATCCAGAGTTTCCACGGGAAGGCGGGCGTGATACCGTCAGGTGCATCGTGCCGAATGTCTACGGGCAAGGCCACCTCAACCATCGTTCGCCTCCTCATGGCACGGCCTTGATCCGCAACCGGGGGGATCGTTCATGGCAGCCGGACCGCAATCGCGCCGCCAACCGCGCTCAATACTATCACGAAACGGTTATCCGCCACCCTGCCGAGGCACGCCACGGTACCCTGCCCGTTGTAATACTCGCGCAAGGATTTTCAGGTACAGTACCGTGGGGTGCTCTTCCCACCGCCAATCGTTAAAGTCCCGCGCGCACGGTGCGCGCGGGTATGTAATGTGCGTAGCTTGGCTGATCCATGTATCCAGAAAGGAATGGCACGTTGAGCGACGAGGCGACACTTGCTCGAAGCGACCGAGGGAAACGGAGCATGACGGCGAGCGAGAAAATGTTTCCCGCGTGGCTGCCGAAGGTGCTGCTGACGGTCGCGCGCATCGGGCTTGCCTATCTCTTTTTTGGGCAACTGTTCTGGAAGTTGCCGCCCTCCTTCAGTTGCTCGAAGGATTTCCGCTTCACGACTGCGAACGCGGACGGCAGCTTCGTGCGGGGGGATGGGCTGTGCGACTGGATCGGCATCGAATCGGTGTGGGCGCAACGCCCGCGCACGCTGCTACGCGCCGGGCCGCATATCGGCGTCCC
>JBBSFO010000399.1:0-5261 GCA_038238655.1 Thermomicrobiales bacterium
CGACAGGGCGTTCCCCGTGGACTTTCCCATCTTCTGCCCGGCGGCGTCGGTAATCAGCGGCGTCGTCATCACGAACGCTTCGCCGCCGTCCGCCTTGCGGATCAGGTCCATCCCGCCGAGGCAGTTACTCCACTGGTCGCCGCCGCCGATCTGGAGGACGCAGTGATCTTCCCGGTACATATGGAGAAAGTCGTATGACTGCAAGAGCAGGTAGTTAAATTCGAGGAACGACAACCCCGTTTCCAGTCGCGTCTTGTAGGTCTCCATCGCCAGCATCTGATTGACGGAGAAGTGCCGCCCGATGTCCCGCAGGAAGTCAATGTAATTGAGCTTCGTCAGCCACGCCGCGTTGTCGAGCATGATCGCCTTGCCGACCGAGAAGTCGAGGTAGTGGGCCAGTTGCTCCTTGATTTTCGCGGCGTTAGTAGCGATTGCCTCCCTGGTCATGATCGCCCGCCCGGTCGCCCGCCCGGTCGGGTCGCCGACCATCGTCGTGCCGCCGCCGACGAGCGCGATCGGGCGATGCCCGTGCTGCTGAAAGTGCGCCAGGGCCATCACCTGCACGAGATGACCGATGTGCAGGCTGTCGGAGGTTGGGTCGAAACCGCAGTAGAGCGTGATCGGCTTTTCCGTCGCGCGTCGCAACCCTTCCCGATCGGACACCTGATTGACAAACCCTCGCTCCGCAAGCGTATCCAGCACATTCGTCGCCACAACCGTCATCGTCGTTCCTCCTTGGGAAACGTCACCCCCGCGCAAACAAAACGCCGCCCCGAGAAGGGCGACGGATCGTCGCGGTACCACCTTCGTACGCGGGCGCGTCACCACGCCCACCTCAGCGCCTGCCAACACAGGTGCGGCCCGGTAACGGAGGCAACCGACCGACGATGCTCCGACAACACCGGTGACAACAGGCTTTCCAGCCTTCCCCGAAGGGCATTCATACCACCAGTATCGGTCGGACCAGGGAGGTAATTCGCGAACGGCCACGTCCACAGGCTCACACCAACCGCCTGCTCACTGAAGGGACGAAAAGCCCCGCTACTGCGGTCCCCGGCGTCGTTGCATCCGATTATCCGGTAGAATCGCCTCTTGCGCAAGAAGACGCATTTTCTTGCATCCTGCTCATCCAGTAGCCCCTACGCCATCGGATTTGCCCTGTTTGTCTGCCACCTCACCGGTGGTCCGGTGTGAGGGCATCGTAAACAACGGCAGTCATGAATCCATAGGCGAGGTGGGGCACAAGGTCGGCGATCCACTCGGCACGCGTCCATTGCGCCGGGTCGGTCAACCCATATACCGTCAATGGCACATCGCTGGTCGCCATCGCAACAAGGCCGAGCGCAAGACTTGCTACTGGCTTCGATGTTCGGTCTGCGCCCGCGCGTACCGCGCCATAGATGCTGCCGACACCGAGGCCCGTCACGTAGCCGAGCAATGCCCCCAACCCACTCTGGCGATTCTTCACTAGCTCCTTGGCGTCGTCGCCGCTTTTGCCGCCGGTCAAATCAATCCCGGCGTTGTCGGCAAGGATACCGGCCAGTTTCGCCGGTGCCTCGCTCGACGGGCGGCCCCGGATTGCCATATCCGCGTACGTGACGATGTTCAACGTCAATGTGCCGATAGCCCCGGCGGCCATCCCTCGGGCAATGCCTCGCAGCATAAACTGTCTCCTTTTCATTACCCAACACGCGATCGACAACGGGCACCATCTTCTCACACCTTCGAATGGCGTTTCTCTCTTCCCGCATTGAGGTCAATTAAGGGCAGTCCGGTTTCCGCATCGCTGCGATACACCGGTGATTCGACCACGATCACTTCCAGCGTGGGCCGGACATGCGCCCGCAACCAATGACCGCCCTGGGCCGTGCCATGGGGCTTCCCGATGACGGCATGCGCGTGTACCTTCGGTCCATCCAGGGCGAACGCGATATGTCTGAGCAGGCACCATCCTGTTCTGGTCGGTCGGTAGGGACGCGATATATGCACGCATCAAACTTCGCGACCTTCATCGCATTTCCGCAATGGGCGGGGCGATCATCGCAATCCGCATTGCATCTATCTTTCTGTCGTCGTGAACCGTGTGAACGAAAGAGCACGGCGAGAGGGTGTCTCGCCATGCGTTCCACGGGTTCAATCTCCCGTGATTTCCTCACCCCGCAGGACAGAGGATCTATCCTGCGAGAAGGCATCCGTGTGACGCCACGGCGCTGCTACAACAACCGCGCGACAATCGGGCAGTTGACGATGATGCCGGTCGAGCCGTATTTCTTCCCGCCGGGGCCGGTGATGAACCCCTGCTGAACCATTGACAGATATTGGAATTCGTCAATCAAGCGCGAGCGGTATCCCTTGGTGACTGCCTCCTGCGTCCACTCACCCAGGTTGAGGTCCCACAAGGGGCTATAGTCGAGGCCAACGGTCGGAATAGCGCCGATTACATGGAGGGGTGGAGCGGGCATTCCCGTGGCGGTCTTGTCGGATAATGCGCTGAAGAGCCCCTGCCGTTGCGGGTTGTCAATACCAACCGGACCATTCGTGGTGACGAAAAGGCGCTCAATCGCACTGAATGCGCTGTCGTCGCGCCCGACCTGGATCTTTCCCATGGATGGCGCAAAGGTCGCTTCGTCCAGTGTCGCGGGAACGGGGTCCGATGATTCGGTGCTGATGTAGAGCGCGGGCTTCCCAAAGCTGAAGATCGGCGTCGTTTTGAGGGTTACGGTGCCGCCGCCATTCCCCCCAGCGGGGCAAATCTTCACGACACGGTCGTGCACCTTCGTGTAGTCAACATTGCCGTCACAGAAGTTGATCTGGCTCGCGTCCACGTTGAAGGCGACCATCGGCGCATCATAGATGTGGCCACCGGCGTTATCTATGCGCACGAGGGGCGTGTAGTCAGCATCGCCGACCGAGCCTGGATTGGCGGTCTTTGGGGGGAAGAGATTCGGTGCGTCGCCTGGGACGACTGCCCGCACGGGGCTGAAATCAACGGCTCCTTTGTCGAAGATCAGCGTCGTGTCGTTCTGCAGATGACCGGCGCGCGTCCCACCGTCAACGGCCGCATAGGTCAATTTCGGCGACCAGTTGAGGCCAAGCTGGTCGGCATTGCCCTTGTCATCCGTGTCCGTCAGGATATACCAGACATTCCGGCCATCTTTCAGCTTGCCAAGGTACAGCGGCAGGGTGATGGTACCGGCGACCATGTCGAGCTGACCGGCCCGGAGAAGCTTGACCGGGCCAAACAACTCCTTCTTCACCTCGGACGGCGTCGGGCCGAAATAGGTGGCCGGGACGTCGGCACCGACCGACGGTGGCACCGGATTGGGATCGACCGCCGCAACCGGCGCTTCGAGCGCGCCGAGCAGGAGAATGAGCGTGAGCGCCAGAAAGATTCGGGAACGGAAATGTGTAACCATCAGCAGGTACTCCTTTCAAGACACAACAGACGACGCGATGCGCACAACGGCGATGATGGACGGTCAGATAACCGGCGGGATGTTCCTTCTATCCTCTCTCCTCTTCCGCCGACGATGCTCCAGCGCATTCAGTCGTTGCGAATTTTCCCGGAGTGATCCACCTTGGTGCCGCTCCTTCTCATGGTAGCAAGCGAAAATCAACATGTGCGTGAATACTCGTTACACTTTCATCACGGTCGGTGAACGAAGGTGAATAGTGCGGAGACCGAACCCTCGTGCAATCTCCTAGCCCTGAAACGCTGGCCCAATCGTCGGCGCGCGGCGCAGAACCGCCCGGACGCGCGCCAGCAGCTCCCGCGCGTCGCAGGATTTGTTGACGCAGTCATCGGCGCCGGCATCGAGCGCCGAAATCGCATTCCGCGTCACCCCCTGTAGGGTGAGGAGAATGATCGGCACGCTGCCGAGACGCTGCCGCACGATATGGCAGAAGGCTGTGCCGGCGATGTCCGGCAAGGCAATATTGAGCATAATCAGGCTGGGATGACACGTTCGCATCGTCGCGAATGCTTCGCCTCCGCTCGCGGCTGTTTCGACAGTGTAGTCGGCGGCCTGTAACGTCTCCGCAACCGATCCCACAAACAGTGCGTCGTCATCAACGAGAAGGATGGTCACGTTTCTCGCGCTATTCATGTGCCGTTCCTTGCCCAGTGTGCCGTTGAAGAATTATTTCGGGGTGTCCGCCTTGCTCGAATGGATCAGGATGAACGATTCCCGAGCAGGGGAGCGGTGACAGGCCGTGAAACTGCCCCACAAATGTTTGGAGCGCGCCACGCAGCGCGGGTAATGCATTGAGTCGTAAGGCCGTGTCCAGCAATATATAGAGCGGGTCCGCTGTGCCGAGCGCTGTGGCAACGATCCGCCGGGCGTGCGCCACATCTACCATCAGGCCACTAAGTTCGCCCGGAAACAATTCCATCGTTGCAGCGCGAGGCTCGTAATAGAACCGCCAGAGTAATCGCAGCTGGGCAACGACCTCCTGCTCACCTTCGGCATCCCACCGTGTCGGTGGTTTCATTTCGCCCGCCGCGCGCTCCTTCCTTGCCGGTGGTGGGTCCTCGTGCGGCTGTTCATGCACGAACAGCGCGCGAATACGAGTCGTCCTTGCCCCTTGGCGAGCGGACAAGACGAAACGAGCGGTTCGCATCACCTTATTTCACCATGACCGAAACGAAATCCAGACCGGCGGCACCACTTGGGAAGTTTTGTTCCGTTTTCGTCGGTTGCAGCGTGCCGTCCTTTTCGTAGCAGCGCACGCCGAGCATCGTCGCCATCATCCAGAGCGCGGCGATGATGCCGATCACGACTGGATGCGCGATCCTTTGCGACTTCGTTGCAGATTCCATGTGATCATCCCCCTCTCCGCTGCACGCGATCACCCCAATCACCGTGCGCGGCGCGGTAGAGCGTCGCCGTTCGTGAAACGGTATCTCCTGCATGCCTCTGAATTGTATCGGGCAGAAGTCGCGATTCCCGTAAAAGTTACTGATTATTTTTGTGAATATCGGAAAACAATCGTGAACGAGATGCGGGGCAACGGCGGGAAAACAAATGATTGCCAGGATCAGTCCGACGATCATCGCAGACTGGGGACGCAACAAAGCGGCGGGAAATCGCGCCGCCGCTTTGTTGCGTCCCTGTGTGCTGGATTACCCTTCTACGCGTGCGTTCCGCCGCTTGAGGGTGATCCCCGCCCCGATACCGGCCAGCGCGACCAGCAGGATCACCAGCAGTGCGATGTTGATCGAAGCGTTCTGTGCCTGCCCGGTCGCCGGCAAGGTCGCCGTC
>JBBSFO010000400.1:0-5235 GCA_038238655.1 Thermomicrobiales bacterium
GATGCGCGGATCGGTGAGCGTCGCGAAATGCTCCGTGATCGTGGAACCGGGTGGCACGGTCATGAGACGCCTCCGGGTGACAAGCGATCTGCCGATTGCTCATCGTACCGGAAACCGCTCATTTCAGATGCGATTGCCCTGCGTTGCAGACCCTCATCACGCAAGGAACCGCTGCCGCCCGCGCCCTCACGCGGGCGCGCATCCTGCTCAAAGCGGATGAAGCCCCCGGCGGTCCCGCCTGGACCGACAGCCAGATCGCCGCCGCCCTCGATGTCAGTCGCCCCACCGTCGCGCGGGTGCGCCAACGGTTCGGCACCGAGGGCGTCGCGGCGGTACAGCGGCACCCGCCCGCGACCCGCCCCGCACCGAAAGTGGATGGCGAACAGGAAGCGCACCTGATCGCCCTCGCCTGTAGCGCGCCACCGCGCGGTCGGGGGCGCTGGAGCTTGCGGTTGCTCGCCGAACACTACGTTGTGTTGGGGTACGGGGAGCCGATCTCCCATGAGTGGGTGCGTCAGACCTTGAAAAAAACCGTCTCAAGCCGTGGCTGAAGCAGATGTGGTGCATCCCGCCCAAGGCGAACGCCGCGTTTGTCGCGCAGATGGAGGATGTGCTGGCGGTCTATCGGCGACCCTACGACCCGTGCCGTCCGCAGATTTGCATGGACGAGGTGCACAAGCAACTGCTTGGAGAGGTGACGTCGCCCTTGCCGCTGGCGGCGGGACGCGGGCAATGCACGGATTACGAATACGTGCGCAATGGGACGGCGAATCTCTTTATGCTGTGCGAACCGCTGCGCGGCTGGCGGCATGCGGCCCAGAGGGCACCCGCGGTGACGGCGCGGCGCACGAAGCGCGACTGGGCGCACTGCGTCAAGGAGTTGGTCGATGTCCACTATCCCGATGCGGAATGCATCGTGCTGGTGCTGGACAACCTGAACACGCGCACGCCCGCATCATTGTATGAAGCGTTTCCTCCCGCCGAGGCGCGCCGGATCGTCGAGCGGTTGGAGATCCACTACACCCCGAAGCACGGGAGTTGGTTGAATCTGCCCAAAGGGCACCCGCCGAGATCGAGTTATCCGTGCTGAGCGGGCAGTGTCTGGACCGACGGATGGAAGATCAGGCCACGTTGATCGAGGAGGTCGGGACGTGGAACGTGGATCGCAACGCGATGGGGAAGGGCGTGAACTGGCGCTTCACGACGGAGGATGCGCGGATCAAACTCAAGCACCTTTATCCATCTATTGAGCCTTGACAGACCACTACACCGTCGCGACCGCCATTTGATACATCGCGAGAGCAAGATCGACGGCTCCGATCAGTACCCGAGCGAATCGCTCACTCCAAACAAACCGGCAGGCGGCGCGGAGCTGCTCCATAATCATTTGTCCAAGCACAAGACCGCGCGGGGCTGCTGGTTCCTGCGGCATGTTTCGTCTCCTTGATAAGTGAGCCAAAATGGTACTCGCTGGACGAATGGAAGGAGTATTGCATGCGAATGGTCGAGAGGGCTACCTCTGGACGCGTGCGAGGGCAAGGTGACACCTCATGCCATCGAATGGCCCGCCGATTCGATCCGAGGATATTCTTGAGCGGTGATAGGACGGCACCATACAGTGAGAACAATACCTCATCATCGTTAGCGTCTCGTTATCGCTTTGTATGAGTGGTGCGATCATTGTGGACACCGGACCAAGGAAATGTGCGGAGAGGAACGCCCATCGTATCGCGAGGGCGTACAACGGGAGGCTCTTGATGCCATGAGACGTGACCATACGGACGTCGTCGCCACTGGCGTCCGCAGCACCAAGCATCGCAATCTATTGTGGATTGCTCGTCAAGGAAATCCCGCTTCATGCGCCGTTTATTGGCGCCGTTGGTCGTGACATGTTTTACGAGCTTGATGGAACCGTAGATATGCGGCGCCTTCCAGTGCCGTTCCTGCCGGCGGCCCTGGACGCCTCGATCCGATCCGCCATCTGGCGCGCCTCGGCCCCGATTGATGTCGCCGCACCCTTCTTTGACGTCACCAGCTTGATCGCCTGGTCGCCGTCGCCGCCCACCGGCTGGGACGCGCCGTCCATGATTTGCGAGACGAACCGCACTGGCCGTGACGCCTTCGGCCGATTCAGCATCTTGAAGAGGGGGACGGCGGCGATAAAGATGCCGAAAGGCGGCTCGATCATCCCGAAGCCGACGGCGAGACCGAGTCCACCGTAGTAGCCAATCGCCCGCGGCCAGTTGATCTCCACCGGCCCGATCCGATTCACAAGTCCCCGATCCGCTGGTGATTCCATTCGTCGCCTCCCATATTGCTAAACAGTGACAAATCGCCGTGCAGTATCGATAGACTGCTCGAGAGTCGGGCAGATCGCCCTAAGATCCCCAGCCTCGCAAGCGGCGCGCCACAATCCAACCTTCTGAGGGGTTATCGTGTGTCCGCTCCGTCGCCACCTGCCGCGTCTTCCTCTGCCGGTTTCCGCCCACCGTGCATGATCCATGTGCACAGCACAGCGAGGAGCCCCCCCGTCAGCGGCCCGACCACGTATATCCACCAATGGGCGGTGGTCCCGCCCACGAGAGCAGGGCCAAGTGAGCGCGCCGGGTTCATCGACGCCCCGCTCACGGGCAGGGCAAACAGCCCGCAAAGCGCGATCGTGCCCCCGACCGCGATTGCGGCGTTTGGGCCGATGAGCCGGTTGCGGGTCGCCGTGCCGAGTATCACCGTGACGAGCAGGAGTGTGAGGACGATCTCCATCACAAAGGCGACGCCGACGCCATGCTTCGGCTGCGTCACTCCGAGATGGTCAACAGTGCCGAAAAGGACGCGCAGCAACGTCGCGGCGAGCAGCGCGCCGCCGAACTCCGCTGCCCAATACGCTGGTACGAGGCGCCAGGGGGAATCCCGCCGCGCCGCGAAGGCGAGGGTGACTGCGGGGTTGAAATGGGCGCCGGAGACATCGCCGTCAGTCAACGCCGCGACGGTGTCCGCGCCCGCAGCGACGGTGACGAGCGCGAACGTGCCGAAGACCTCCACGAAGAGTCGCCGAGGGAGGCTCGCCTCTTTCTCCTCACCGTGCTCCCTGGGGTCGCGCGCTATCGATCCATCCGCCGTCTGGCGAACGAGTTTGTCTTGCCGCTGAGCGACTGACATCGTGTCCCTCCTTCCTCCGCAGGCGTTGCAAGATGTTCACCATCGTATCATCCTGCGTTCACACACTGCTAATGGAGTACGCTTCGCGCAAGCCGATGATTCGCGGATAAAGACCCACAGATATATCGATAAAGTCGTCGGCATTATGTGCGCAAGGCGTCATCGTATGTCGCGCTTGGAAAATGGGAATACGTCGGCACATGCCAACCTTGCTCATCCCTACAGCGTCACTTCGCGAATCTCGGGGCCAAGTGCCTCCGAGCCGATGAAACGGCGTCACGAACTGGCTCACACGGGGCGTCATTATGCGTATCCGTACTTGGCTTATCGGCGACATCGAGCGTCGAGGGAAGGTGATTGCGTACCCGAGGACACGTCTCGATGTGCCTGCGTCGATGCCAACGGATAAGTGACGCTGTAGATACGGTATTGGGTGTCAAGAGGTACGGGCGCCATAGTGCGGATCGTAATCGATGTCGCGCGTGACGACCGCCCAGCACAGATGCAGCAGCTTGCGCGCCGCCGCACATCGTGCAACCTTCACCGGCTTCCCCGCCGCCCGCAACCGCTCATAGAACACCCTGACGTGCGGATTGTGGCGTCCCGCCGACACGCTCGCCATGTACAGCGCTCGGCGCAGGGCAGCGTTGCCACACTGCCCGATCCGTCCGCGCCGCCGGATGCTCGTCCCCGATTCGTAGGGATGCGGCACCAACCCCGCGAAGGCCGCAGCTTGCTGTGGCGTTGCACAGGTTGTGAACGCGAGCGTTTCGACCAGCAACCACCCTGCAGTGATCGTCCCGATCCCCGGCACGCTGCGCAATCGCTCAGCCGCCGCTTGCCCCTCCCCGGCCTGATCGAGCAGCGCCATCAGTTCGACGTCGAGGGTTGCGATTTCCGCTTGACACCAAGCGAGCCAGCGCTCCGAGCGTGCCTGCACGCTGGCGATCACGGTCGGACGGTGGCGCAATGCGTCCAGTCGGTTGCGCTCCTGGGTGAGCGCACCGATCAGATTCTCCCACTGTAGCAAGCGCTGGCGCAGTTCCTCATAGATCGCCGGGGGCGGTGTCCATGGCTTCGGTTGGAGCGTCGCGGCCAGTTAGGCGAGCATCTGGGCATCGATTGCGTCAGTCTTGGCACGCTTGAGGAGCGCCTTGGCGAGACTGATGCGCCTGCGCGGGGTTGATGACGCTCACCGCATATCCGGCGTCATGGAGGTGCAAGGCGAGGGACATCCAGTAGGTATTCGTCGCTTCCAGCACTACCAAGATGGCCGCTGAGGGCAGATGCCGACGCCGGAGTTGTGCGACTAGATCGGCAAATCCGATGGGTGTCTGCGCGATGGTGAAGGCGGGTGCGATGGTGCGCGGATCGGTGGCGCAGACGACACTTATTGCATAATCAGGAGACCTCTTCGTGATTGGCAAAATGAGTCTGCATCGGTTGAGATGATCGCTGCGAGGGAGATACGCCCACTGCAATCCCGACGACCTCCTCTGCGCAAGCATTATGCTGGCTGCGGGACATCGATGCCGACGAATAACTGATAGGGAGCGAGTGGCGAGGACATGGGGGCCCTCCGCACGGAGAACGGGCAGCCGCGCGATCCCGGACAGCAGGGGGCTCACCTTGTATGCGTGGTCAGGCCACAGGATACGGTCCAGGCTCCGGGCTGTCCGCTGCGGGGTGAGCTGCTCTACAGGGCGTGGTCAGAGCCACTGGGACCTTCCAGTCTCTCACCCCACATCGGATCCCCTCCGATATACAAGGGACCCTGCTTGTTGAAAAAGGCAGCAGTGCCACCATCCGGTTGGCAAATGAGCGCGAAACCCATCCAGAAATGCTCAAAACGCCCGCTCAACGGGCCGACAATCCATCGCAATCGCCGCTTCGGAGAGTAGTTCAACACGCAGTTCTCTCGTCGCTATCAGCGGTTCGGAGAATCCCCTTTGTGCGTCAGCGATCACCGGCGCTTCGCTGCTGTCCCTGGTGCGGCTAATCCGCAGCGGCGGGATAGCCATCCGCGACGAGCGCCCCGTAGACCCGCTCGTACCCGTCCGCCATCGTCGTGGCGGAGAA
>JBBSFO010000401.1:0-5229 GCA_038238655.1 Thermomicrobiales bacterium
GAGCGGTAGTGGTATCATCAGTTCCATAGGAGCCTCTTTTCTGCAATGGGTGTCAGCCAGTGCGGGAAAGTATGGCTCCTTTTCCTCCCTCGGCAACCGATCACCTATGAGACGCTTCCCGTGTTGTGCCGGAAGTTGACGGAAGCGATCCCACACGCGATGATCGTGAACGGCCCTGCCGGGCCACGGTTTGTTCGCGAGAGGGAGAGTCATGGCACAAGTGAGCACAGCGCCAACGCGTGTACCGGTGTATTCGAGCGCCGGGAGCATCGGTCTGCGCAGCCGATTACGCGAGCTGGTCGAGCATCGCAATCTGATCTGGGAGTTGACGGCCCGCAACCTGAAGGTCCGCTACCGCCGTTCGATCTTCGGCTTCGTGTGGACGGTGCTCAACCCGCTGCTGAATGCGCTCGTCTTCGGATTCGTCTTCGGCGTCCTCCTCAAGTCTCCCGTTGATCGATTCGTGCTGTTTGTTATCGTCGGTATCGTCACCTGGAACGCTTTCGCTTCCTCCGTGATCGAAGCGATGAGCGTCATCACCGGTTCGTCCAATCTCGTCGCGCGCTTGCGTTTCCCGCACGAGGTATTGCCGATTTCGACGGTGCTGGCGAACATGATTAACTTTGTCCTCGCGCTACCAAGCATTTTCCTTGTGATGGTGGCGACGCACACCCCGTTCCACCCACAACTCATTCTTCTGCCGTGGGTGCTCGTCTGCCTTTTCTGCTTCTCGCTCGGCATCGCGTTCATGTCGTCCGCCACCAATGTCTTCTTCCGCGACACGCGCAACTTCCTCGACGTCGTCATGAGTTTGTGGTTCTTTCTCACGCCGATCATCTATAATCTCGATACAGTCTTCACGCGTGGGCAGCGGTTCGTCTACTGGTTGAACCCGATGGCGTCGCTGATCACACTGCTGCGGCACATGTTCTATACAAGCTACTGGGATGCACCCAGTTTCCTGCTTCGCACCTCGTTTTCTTGCTTTGTCGTTCTTGTCGGCGGCTGGGTCTACTTCGCCAAGTTGTCAGACCGCTTCGTGAACGAGCTTTAACGCCGGGTCGCGATGACACGCCTTGAACCGGCCCGCCGATCCTTGCCGCTACCAGTCATGCACCGAGCCATCCAATCGCCGCGTCGTTGGTAGGTAGGCACGCTGATAAGGATAGGTGGCGGCGAGGGATTCGTTTACGTCGGTGCCGAGACCGGGGGCGTCGCTGACGGTCAGGTAGCCGTCTTTGAAGGTCGGCCCACCGGGAATCACTTCCTGTACCTGCTCCGAAAAGAAGACCATCTCCTGTACCCCGAAGTTCGGCACGACGAGATCGAGGTGAACATTGCCCGCGTGGACGATTGGCCCGATGTCGCCGGGGCCGTGCCACGCCGTCTTGACGGCATATGGCTCGGCGATAGCGGCGATCTTCCGCCCCTCGGTGATGCCGCCCGTATGACCGAGGTCGCAACGGATGAAGTCAATCAACTGCTCGGTGATGACGGGTAGGCAGTCCCACTTGTTGAAGTAGAGTTCGCCCATCGCGAGCGGCGTCGTCGAGTGCTGCCGGATCAGCCGGAACGATTCTTTGTGCTCGGGGCGTAGCGCGTCTTCGAGGAAGAAGAGATGGAACGGCTCCAACTCCTTCGCCAGTCGTGCCGCCTCGATGGGCGTCAAGCGCTCGTGAACATCGTGGAAGAGTTCGAGTTCTTCGGGCAGATTGCTCCGCAGATGATCGAACAAGCGCGGGACAGAACGCAAATACGGTGCCGGTTCCCACGTCTCGACTTCAGGCAGGGCAGGCAAATCCCGCTCCCCGGCCCGACGGTTGCCCCGCTCGACGCCATAGGTCCCCTTCAAGCCCGCGCCGGTGATCGCAACCTGCGCGCGGATCACCTTGAAGCCCTGCTCCATTAACTGCCGCACACGCTCCTCGACCGCCTGAAAATCGCTGCCGCTCGCATGCGAGTAGGCAAGCGCGCCCTCGCGCGATTTCCCGCCGAGGAGCGAGTAGACCGGCAGGTTCGCACGCTTGCCCTTGATGTCCCACAAGGCGAGATCAATCCCGGCAATCGCTGTCATCTGGATCGGGCCACCACGCCAGTATGAGCCGCGCGACAGGTACTGATAGATGTCCTCGATCCGATCGGGATCCATGCCGATCAGGAGCGGGGCAATATGCTCCTCCAGCAGTGTCGCGACGGCGAGTTCGCGCCCATTGAGCGTCGCGTCGCCCCAGCCGTACAGCCCCGCGTCCGTCTCGATCTTGACGAGCACATAGTTCCGCCCCGGACAGGTAACGATGACCTTCACGTTCGTTATTTTCACGGCGTCCTCCCTAACCCTCAGCCCCTTCCTCACGAGGAAGGGGAGCGGAACGAGCATCGAACCACCAGGACACCAAGAACACCGAGGGGAATAAAGAGAGTCCCTGTTTTCTTCTTTTGCGTTCTCTTGGTGTTCTTGGTGTCTTGGTGGTTCGACTTTCCTTCGCTTTACCACTGGCAACGTCCGTGCGGCATGATACGATGCCCGGGTTGGGATTGCACGGGGAAACAACAAGGGAGCGCGTGTGACGATTCTTGACGCAGTGTATACCGACCGGCAGGCGCGCTTTGTCGCCCTCGCGGACAATCTGGCCGCGATGATCGCGCCGCGCGCCGCCGCCTACGATCGCGACAACGCCTTTCCGTTCGCGGATTTCGCGGAGATGCACGCGGCAGGATACCTCGCGCTGACCGTCCCCGAGGCGGACGGCGGCATGGGTGCGAATCTCGGCGAGTTCGTCCGCGCGCAGGGGCGGCTCGCACTCGGTAATGGCGCGACGGCTCTTTCGAGCACGATGTCTCTTTCGACGATCGGTCGGGAGGCGCAGTTTCATGCCTGGCCGGAGGGGATTCGCCAGCGCGTGTTCGCGGCGGCGGTACACAATGGCGCGACGGTTAACAGTATCGCAACGGAACCGGAGCTTGGTTCCCCCTCGCGCGGTGGCCGACCGAACACGACCGCGAAACAGGTCGAGGGAGGCTGGCTGATCACCGGCCGCAAGACATGGAGCACGCTCAGCCCCATCCTCACCTTTTTCCTCGTCTTCGCCGGGATCGAGGGGAAAGAGGAAACGGGCGACTTCCTCGTCACACGCGGCGCAACCGGACTTTCGATCATCGAGACGTGGGACAGCCTCGGCATGCGCGCGACGGGTAGCCACGATGTGCTGCTGGAGAACGTCTTCGTGCCGGACGCCGATGTCGTCCGCGTCGGCGGGATGCGCAAGGGCGCGGACCCCGGCGCGACGGATCATCGCGCGTGGGGCGCGCTCGCAGTCAGTAGCACCTATCTCGGCGTCGCCGAGGCCGCACGCAATACGGCGGTGCAGTATGCCACGGAACGCGTACCGACGAGTCTCGGCAAACCGATTGCGACGCTCCCGGCGATTCAGACGAAGATTGGCGAGATTGATATCGCCCTGCTCACCGCCCGCTCTCTGCTTTGGCCGGTGGCCGATGAGTGGGACGTCTTCAGCGGTCATCGTTCCGGCTTCGCGGGCCGGGTCGCCGCTGCCAAGATGACGGCGACGAATACCGCCGTCCGCGTCGTGGATCTCGCGATGCGCGTCGTCGGCGGCGCGAGCCTGACAAAAACATTGCCACTTGAACGATATTACCGCGATGTCCGCGCCGGGTTACACAATCCACCGATGGACGATGTAACAGTGATCCTCGCAGGAAAGAGCGCCTTCGGTCAGGACTGAGAGTTGCTCGTCGTACGAAGACATCGGCCTGCGGTGATACGATGCATGACATGGGTTTTTCCGGTGGACAATGGCTTCGACATCCGTATCTGATCGGATGAACGCTGCTCATTTCTCCGACAATGAACACGCCCTGATCCTTGACGCATTCGTAACGTTATCGTATTGTTGAAATGCTCTCAGCGCCCCGTCATCATAATCATGCTCACAGTGCCACACATTGGTTTGGCCCGAATCTTGCCGAAACAACCGTGCATCTTTCCTTATTGCTAGTACGGACTGATTCGTGTCTCGGGTGATCCATCTGACGGCGGCTGCCGTAGTAGGGAGTACCGAAACAGGACGTTTCCTTTTTTCTCCGCTTTTGTCTGCCTAAAAGTCGTCTACGGCCCACTATCCATCGGGCGGAAACGCCATTCAGAAGGGGGTTGCCATGGCACAGATGATGGGATCGCACGGCACGATGTCCGAGCGACCGCCGGATGTGGAAGAGATTCACATCCTCTGGATCACAGCCGGTCTCGGCTGCGATGGCGATACCATCTCGATCACCGCCGCAACGCAGCCAAGCGTCGAGGATGTCGTGATGGGCGCAATCCCCGGTCTGCCAAAAGTCCACCTCCACAACCCGGTACTCGCCTATGAGGTCGGCGACGACTTTATGAAGTACTGGTATCAGGCGGCGGCAGACAAACTGGACCCGTTCGTGCTCGTCATCGAAGGCTCGATCCCAAACGAGCATCTCAGCGGCGAGGGGTACTGGGCGGCGCTCGGCACGGACGATCTCACCGGCCAGCCAATTACTACCTGCGAGTGGATTGACCGCCTCGCCCCAAAGGCCGTTGCGGTCGTCGCCATCGGTACGTGTGCGACATACGGTGGTATTCACGCGATGGCCGGCAATCCGACGGGCTGCATGGGGCTGGCGGACTACCTCGGCTGGGGCTGGAAGTCGAAGGCCGGCCTGCCGATTGTCAACGTGCCGGGTTGCCCGGTGCAGCCGGACAACTTCATGGAAACCCTCTTGTACCTGCTGTATCAGGTAGCGGGCCTCGCGCCGATGATCCCACTGGATGACCAACTGCGCCCGACCTGGCTCTTCGGCAAGACCGTCCACGAGGGGTGCGACCGTGCCGGGTACTACGAACAGGGCGACTTCGCCACCGAGTACGGCTCCCCGAAGTGCATCGTCAAGCTGGGATGCTGGGGGCCGGTGGTGCAGTGCAATGTCCCGAAACGCGGCTGGATGGCCGGAATCGGTGGCTGCCCCAATGTCGGCGGCATCTGCATCGGTTGTACGATGCCCGGCTTCCCGGACAAGTTCATGCCATTCATGGACGAACCACCGGGTGGCAAGCTCTCCTCGACCGCCGTCACGGCGTACGGCACAGTGATCCGCTCGCTCCGCAAAATCACGAGTCACACGCTCAACAAGGAACCGAAGTGGCGCCACAATGGCCCGGTGCTGACAACCGGCTACGGGGAA
>JBBSFO010000402.1:0-5226 GCA_038238655.1 Thermomicrobiales bacterium
CAATCGTGAACGAGTTTGTCACGACCGCGTCGCCGAACATGCTGGCGATCAGCGACTCGCGCGGGATCGCGACCAAACGGCTGAAGATCGTGCCGAGCATGACAATCAACGCCGCGCCCGCGATGCGCTCCGTCGCCTTGTCGTATCCGGTGGCGGGTTGGTCTGCCGCCGCGCTGTTGGTCACCGCATCGGTGTCTACGGGGTCAATCGTCTTTGCCATCCGTCTCTTTCGTCTCGATGCACCCATGGGCGCGGAGAATCGCGCGCTCAATATCCGTCGTACTGCGTCCCGGCACAAGCGGCACCGTCCGCACCACGCCGCCGTACGCGCGCACCAACGGCGCTTCGGGGAGCGGCGTCTTGCCCGCTCGTTCGTCTTCCGCGCTCACGGCGTAGTCCCCGCCTTTGACATAAGTATCGGGCTTCAGGAGCGCAATCGGTTCGTCGGCGGTCAATCCCGCAAAAACGACGACGCCGTCAACGCAGCCGAGTGCGGCGAGGACCTCCGCTCGCGCGCTCGCGGGGATGATGGGCCGGAACGCCCCTTTGCGCGCCGTCGTACTCGCGTCGTCATTAACGCCGACGACGAGCAGATCACCGAGGGCGCGTGCTGCCTGCAAGTACCGGACATGCCCGACGTGGAGCAAGTCGAAATGGCCGTTCGTGAAGACGACTTGCTTCCCATCCGCACGATGCTCCCACCCATAGATCGCGAGGTCGTGCAGCGACAGGATGCGACCCATCTCACCGCACCCCGTCATCGGGCGCGAACATTGCGTCGTCCGCGTCAAGGATCGCGCGATGCAATTCGTCCGCTGTGACGACGACATTGCCCAGTTTGCGGACGGCGACACCGGCCGCGAGGTTCGCGAGATGCGCGCCGATTTCCAACGACAACCCGGCGGCGAGCGCGAGCGTCAACACGACGATCAGCGTATCCCCCGCCCCCGTGACATCGAAAACATCCACGCGCTGCGCCGGGATATGCCCTCCAACCTGTCCGCTATCGAGAAAGGCCAGTCCGTCGCTCGCGAGCGAGATGACGATATTCTCGGCACGCAACCGCTCCCGCATCCGGGGCAAGGCGGCGATCACCGCTGGCACCGTATCGAGCGACGCGCGCAGGTAGGCGGCGGCATCGGCGCGATTGTCGCGTACGAGCGTGAACCCGGCATACGGATCGAGGCTACCCTGCGAGTCAACAGCTGTGATCGCCGTGTGCGCGCTGCCCGCCGCCCGCACCGCATTCGCGACCGCTGGCGAGATCGTCCCGTACTGGTAATCGGAGACGAGAAATGCATCGGCAGCCGCAACCGCACCAATCGCGGCGACGACACTGGTCTCGACCGACGACGCGAGCGACGCGCGCGTGCCGCGATCCACGCGCGCGACCTGCTGCGGGAAGCGGAAGAAGCCTTCGGCGAGAAAGCGCGTTTTGCGCGTCGTCGTGCGGTCGGGCGCGTACTGCACGCTCGCCGTATCCACGCCCGCCTCCATGAGCGCTGCGACGAGGCGTTCGCCGGTCGCGTCGCCCCCCACACAACCGATCATCAGCGACTCGCTCCCCATTGCACGCACCGCCAGCGCCGGAAATGCGCCGCCACCTGGCTGCGCCACATCGCGTTCGTGTTCCAGCACCAGCACGGGCGCTTCGCGCGACACGCGCGAAATCGTCCCAAAGACATACTCGTCAAGCAGCATATCGCCGACGACGACGATGCGCTGGCCGCGCAAGCGGGGCAAGGCGTCGAGCAGCGTCGCGCGTCGTACAGCCATCAGCGGAACCGGGTGTACGGAATCGCCAGCGCCAAACCGATATAGACGATATTCGGCAGATCGAGCGCCATCAATTGGAGCAAAGCGCGCGATTGCGGGCTGTCCACGCGCGTGCTCGTCACGATGTTCGTGATGTCATTCAGCCCGATACCGAGCCGGTTTGCGAGGACGACGCGGCAAATGACGATGCAGACGAGGACGCCGACCATGCCGATGGTCTGGTACGTGCTGCCACGCTTCGCGCCGGTGACGCGGACGATGGCCTCCGCGATCACGAAGCCGCAGCCAATCGCGAACCAGAAAGACCAGAAGGGTTCGAACCCCCAGGCGACACCGAAAATGAGCGCGATCACCGCAGCGGCGGCGGCGGCCCGCGTCACAAGTTGGGGCGAGGTGCGATTCACAGGTTCACTCTTTCACGCTGCGGAGTCGCCCGGCCAGCGCCGCACATACGGTGATCACGCCAAATTGCCAGACGCGGACGATACGCGGAAAGCGCGACGGTTGCCGCACGAGACGATACAACCACTCCAACCCGCGCTCCCGCATCCAGCGCGGCGCGCGGGGCACCCGCCCTGCGAGATAATCGAAGGTCCCCCCGACACCAATCGCGACCGGCGCGTGCAGTGCGGACAGGTTCCGGTCAATCCAACGGTCTTGCTTCGGCATCCCATACGCAACGAGCACAACCCGCGCGCCCGATGCATTGATGCGCGCGCGCGCGGCATGATCGTCGCTCTCGTCGGCACTGCCCGACCATGTTCCGACGACGCGCGCAGTTGGGAAACGGCTGGATACCACGGTGGCCGCGACGTCCGCCACCCCCGTTGTGGCTCCGAGAAGAAAGAGGGGGATACCCGCCGCCGCGACCGCATCCGTCAGATCATTGCCGGTGACGCGCGCGCGGAGCGGCGTCCGTGCCAGTCGCGCGGCCTGCATGATCCCCGCGCCATCCGCCGTCACCATCGTCGCCCTCTCGATAATTGCCCGTAGATCGTCGTCGCGCCGCGCGCGCATCACGTATTCGGGATTGAGGGTGATGATATGACACGGTGCGCCCATTGTGACGGCGTCCGCGATCGTTGCCATCGCGTCGGCCAACGTCACGTCGTCAACACGGATACCGAGCACGCGCTGCCGCAGATGCGGTCGCGATGATGCGCGCGAAACCTCGGTGTGTTGCTCCACGTCTACACTCTCCACAGTCGCGCATCATAGCGCGCAACACGCCCCCCGTCCATTCGCGCTCGCGGCCTCAGCATGTACAATAGCCGCCGATCCGCACGGTGCGGACGTGATGAACGCGTGAATGGACGATGTGTTGCTCGCAGGCGAATCTCGATTCTCCGCGATGGCCGGACGGTTAATCGGCGTCAATGCGCACTTGCTATCATTTACGCCCGGTTACCGGCGTGCGGGTGTCAGCCAATATACTGAGCAGATCGTGCGTCATCTCATGGCGACAGTGCCGGATTCGGGCGATACGCTGACCATCTTCGCCGGACCCGAAGCGCCGCCCACCAGATACATCGCCGATGGTGTGCTGTGGCGGACGAGTCACCTACCAACGGGGCACGCACCGGGTCGAATTATCTGGGAACAAGCCGTCGCGCCGATAGCGGCGATCCGGGCCGGTCTCGATGTGCTCTTCTGCCCGGTCAATGTCGTGCCGCTGGCAGCAACCGTGCCGACGGTTGTCACCGTGCACGATCTCGCCTTCCTCGCCCACCCCGAAGCATTCCACACCGCGAAACGCCGCTATCTCACGGCGATGACGCGCCTGTCCGTCCATCGCGCGCAGCGTGTCATCGCCGTTTCCGGGCATACGCGCAACGATCTGGTACGCCATTTCGGTCTACGCGCCGAACGGGTGACCGTCATTCCCAACGCAGCGGACGCGCGCTTTCGCCCAACCGACGATAGTAATGCGATCAGCCGCTTTAAAGATGCCCACGGGCTTCCCGATCACTTTATCCTTTTTGTCGGCACGCTCGAACCGCGCAAAAACCTTCGGCGGCTCATCGAAGCCTTCGCGTCACTCGCCGCCGATCATCGGGAAACGAAACTCGTCATCGTCGGCGCTGCGGGCTGGCTGACGTCCGACCTTGCGCCACTCGTTCAAACACGTGGATTGAGCAACCGCATCATTTTTACAGGATACGTCCCCGACGACGAACTACCGCTGTGGTATCAGGCGGCAACAATCTTTTGTTACCCGTCACTGTACGAAGGCTTCGGCCTCCCGGTTCTGGAGGCGATGGCATGCGGGACGCCCGTGATTACCGCGCGGACAAGTAGCCTGCCTGAACTCACCGGAGATGCCGCCCTCCTGGTTGATCCAACAGCGGTGACGGAACTCACCGATGCCCTGAAGACCGTCCTCGCCGATGGATCGCGTCGGCACGCGATGTCTCAGGCAGGGTTGGCGCGTGCGCGTTCTTTCTCGTGGGAACGAACCGCAGCGGCGACGCTGGCTGTAATTCGGGATGCCGCGCGCCCCAGGTAACTGTGGGTGTTAGAGCATGCTCATTGGATCAACATCTACCATCCAGCCATACGGCACGGGGAACGAGCGCAGTAACGGCGTGAGGTTCTTGCCCGCCGCGACGACTTGCCAAAGGTACTCGCCGCGTATTTTGGCGGTGAAACACGGGGCGGGACCGATCAATTCAACGTCGTCGTGGCCGGAGCGATAGGCAACCCGCGCTAATGCGAAGGCGAGCCGGTCGGCCTCTGCGCGCGCTTTCGTTTCGTCGCGATGCTTATAGACGAACCGGACGAGCCGGCCGTAGGGTGGGAAGCCGAGGCGTTGCCGGTTCGGCAATTCCGAGCGCGCAAAGAGCGTGTAATCGTGCTGCTGCGCGGCAATCAGCGCCGGATGATCCGCCGATTGCGTTTGAATTACCACCCGACCAGGCGACCGGCGCCCCGCCCGCCCGGCGACCTGCGTGAGCATTTGAAAGGTCCGTTCCGCCGCCCGGAAGTCCGGCAGATGCAATTGCGTGTCGCCATTGACGACGCCAATAACCGTGACCATCGGCAGGTCGAGGCCCTTCGCCACCATTTGCGTACCGACAAGCACGTCAATCTCGCGCGCCTCTAGCCGACGCAGGATGCTCTCATGACCACCCTCGGAGCGCAGGCTATCCTGATCCCAACGCACTACCCGTGCACCCGGCAAAAGCCGCCGCGCCTCATCCTCGACCCGCTGCGTGCCGGTGCCATATGTCCGCACCTCCGACAGGCCACATTTCGGGCAACGCACGCTCGGTCGCATCTCGAAGTCGCAGCGATGGCAGCGGAGCCGTTCGCGGTCGGCATGGTAAACGAGCGGCACATCGCATTGCGGGCAGATCGGCACATGGCCGCAGGCGCGGCACTGGCTGAACGTCGCCATGCCCCGGCGGTTCAGTAGCAGGATCGCCTGCTCGCCCCTGGCATGGGCTTGGC
>JBBSFO010000403.1:0-5211 GCA_038238655.1 Thermomicrobiales bacterium
CGCTGCCGAATCGTCTCGCGCGGCAGCGTGTTCGCGCACTTTTGCGCGCGTTCCGCCAGGCTCGCGGCTGCGGCAAGGTCGTCTGTGAGCGCGCGCACCCGCGCGCCGATCGTCTCCATCGCCGGGATGAGTGTCGCGAGCACCTGATTCAGTTCACCGGCCACCACCAGCGCGTGCAATTGGTCCACTTCCGCCGTCAGCATCGCCACGCGGCGCGCGTTCGCGCTATCGAGCGGTGCGAGGGCATCCAACCGCTCCTCGAGGTGTGCGACTTGCTCCTCCGCCTCTTCGAACGCCGCCTCACGCAAGCGTGTCTGCACGACCGCGAAGGTCAGCCGGTCCGCGTGCAGCAGGAAGCGGGCATCATCGAGAGCGATTTGCTCCCGCGTATAAGCAGTCTGGTCATTCATCTCATCCTCCCGGTTACCGCGCTATTCAATGCGAATCCGTCCTTTTCGTAACGCAGTATCCGTACCACGCTTCTCACCGTTGCGTCTCCTAGTCCTTCATGCAGCCCCCTCATTCCCCGCCGTCCGTAGCGAGCGCCGCTGGCGCGTACTGCCGGATCGCTCGACCGATCTGCCCTTCCCGCCAGTCCGTGCCGAACTGCTCCAGGGGGATGAACCGGATGGGGAAGGACCGCCACGAGAGCAGCCGCCAGCGCCATTCCGGCGGTTCGTCCGGAGGTGTGGAGAGGATCAACCCCGCACCGCGCAGCCACCGACCCGGGCCCGCACATCGGCCGATCCCCTCGACGTCCCGCCAGCGCACCGCCGTGCTGCCGCTCCGTGTGGCGTAGACCAGGCGGGTAGCGCTAATCGTCAGTGAGGTACCCCGCAGGACACGGCTCCATGTCAACATCGCCGCCCAGAAGAGCGGATAGAGGAGTGTGCCGAAGAGGGTGGTTCCCGCCGGTAACGACCGGAGGTGGATACCCGTGAATGTCCACCAGACGAGTGTCGTGACGAGGAACGTGCAGAACCAGAAGGTGACGGCGCGGCGGCTGCGCCACGACGGATGGAAGACGGTCTCCTCACCGCTGGCACGGACGAGTATGACGTCCGTGGAATTCATATGCTTCCGCCTCTCGATGGTGCATGCGTCCGCGCTGCGGTAGCGCACACCAGCGCTGTATACTCTACGACGAGACCGCGAGGGCCGGGACTTCCATGTTCACGGTCAGCAGTTCCGGTCCGACGCTGACGATCGTGTGGGCGTCAATCGGCGTGGTTGTCCCGCCCATCCCCAGCATCCCGCCCTTGTGCGCATCGAGCCGGGTGATCTCCCCGCTCACGGGATTGATCTCGACATGGGAGATCGTCCCGAGGAACGTGCCGGCATGATCCACGACCTTCAGTTTGCCGAGCGCGTCGAGATCGCGCAGCTCATCCGCTGTGGCACCGCCGCTCGGAGTCTGCGTCGCCGCGCTGCTCGCGATCGTGATCGCATCGGCGCCGACACTCTGCACCGCATCGAAGCGGACGATGAAGGCTCCATCGTCACCTTTGACGCGCAACGCGGCGACCCGTCGTGCCGTCAGATCGAAGAGCGGCTGCTCGACCTGTCCGAGTTTCGTACCCTCTTGAAGAGAGACGATAGCCATGCCTTTAAGCGTGTTTGCGTCCATGCTCATGACTCCTTGTTCGCACTGCTGCGGCGCGTGATCGTGGTCTCGATCAGGGCCGTGAGGATAAAGAAACCGAACAGCATACTGGCGGCGAGCCCCGCCGCGACGAAGCGGCGCACCACCGTACTGATGCTGCTTTTTTCCATGCCCGCACGCGCTTCCAGCCCGGCGCGCTGCGCGTGCGTGAGGGTGATCGTCAGGGGGACGACGGTGCGCCCCCATGGCTTGGGTCCCGGTCGGCGCCGGGGTGGGGATCGGCCGTCCTGTGTCGTGGTCATGCGATTACTCCTCGCGTCGCGCATCCACCAAACGGTGCATGTCGGTCTGCGACCCAAGAGGTTTTCGCATCGCCTGCGCCCTGTGGCGCGGACCACAATGTCGAGAGTGTCGAGCGGGGGTCAAGAACTTGACATGATCAGGATACCACCGATTTCCTCCGCACGGTGTCATTTGCTGGTGAAAATGCTCAAACAGCGTTGAATAGGTAGATTTCTCCAAATTCCTTCGGATATGACGTGGACCCGTTCGTAATGTGTTACGCTGTTCGGGCAACGCTGATGACGATCAGGCGCCCCATGGGAAGGTGGTCCACGGCCGCTCCTCGCCCGTGTTGTCTCATCCAGCGGTTGCGGGAAGAGGGCCTGATGACGGCCCCGATGATCGCGGTTTTGGATAATGATCCCTCCTTTCTCTCCTTGATGCACGCGCTGCTCACCGATGAAGGCTACCGCACCCTGCGCTGTCGTCCGGACGACGTGGTATCCGCGCATGCATTGGTGAAGCGTGCGCGCCCCGCCCTCGTGATTCTCGACCTCTGGTTGGCGAAGCGTGAGGATGGCTGGGCATTCCTCACGCGTCTGTGGGACGACCGCGAGACCGCGCGGATCCCGGCGCTCATCGTCACCGGGGAGCCGGTGGTGCTGCCGGAGCACGCCGCAGTGCTGCACGCGAAGCATTGCCCGATCGTGCGGAAGCCGTTCGACCGGCAGGACCTGCTGACGGCAGTTGCGACGATCCTCGCCGTCCCCCACCAACCAACGGTGACAGCCTTCCCCGCCGACCCCGAAGGGCGGCCGTACTGTCCCGAATACGCGGTCTTCACGAATCACATCGCGCGATTGGGGTCGGCTGAATCCGACCGCACCGCGTAGGAGTAGAGAAACAGATGGAACGTCCAAAAATGCGTATGCGAATGGGTGCAAGGGTACACAGTATCGAACTGGGTGCGACGGTATGGAGCGCGGATAACGAAGAAGTCGGCAAGATTGACCAACTCGTCGTTGATGCGCAGACCCAAACGATTGAGTCGTTCGTCCTGCGGACCGGCCGATTCCACAACCATGACTATGTTGTGCCCATCGAGACGATCGCACGGGAAGATGCGGACCATACCCTCCATCTCGCGTTCACCGCCGCTCGGGTGCGCACGATGCCCGAGTTTGAGCAGCGGAATTTCATCGTCGCCGAGAACACCGAGCAGACGGAGTGGCGCTACCTCATCCCCGCCGGGCAAGCTGGCGGTGGCGGGATGGTCCTCCCGACGCATGGCGCCGCGTCCGGCGGAGGGGAACGGGTGTACGATCCCGGAGGCGATGGCTTGTTTGGTGCCGAAGACCCGACGGATGAGACGGTGATGACCGAGAGCAGCCTTGGAGTGTGGGACTATCGCGTGGGCACGGGCACGAAGGTGGTCACGCGGGACGATCACGCCGTCGGCATATTGCATACCGTGGAGATCGACGCGGATGGCAAGCCGACGGGAATCGTGGTGGTGTCCGGGCTGCTGCACCATGACCATCGCGCGATCTCAATCATGCAGGTCCACTCAGCGGACGCGGAACACGTTGTCCTTACCATGACCAGGGATGCGTACGAGGGCATGGCGGTATAAATCATGCGGGCGTTCTCTCCCTGCCAGGGGAGAGTTGCTCGTGTCTGGATGACCACGGGGGTGCGACGGTATCCAGAAGCATTGTCACCGCTTCGCCACGCCTGTCGCTGTCTGCCCGCGTGTACCCAGAGAAAGAGAGCCACGATGTTTCGCCATATTCTTGTCCCGCTCGATGGCTCGCGCCGTGCCGCTGCCGCGCTCCCTTACGCCCTTACTCTTGCCCATGCCTGCGGTGCGCGCATCAGCCTCCTCGCGGTCGTCGAGCCCGTCCCTGAACAGTCCGGACTGCCGAGTGTTGCCGCGCAGGAAGAGGACGAACGCCATGTCACCGAAAGCAGTGCCTATCTGGAATCCGTCGCCGTCGCCATGCGCGTTGATGGTTTCGCCGTGACGACGGTCGTCCGTCACGGCGACCCCGCAAGCGAGATCCTCGCCGCGAGTGAGGACGAGGAGGGCTCGCTCGTCGTCATGAGTACGCATGGTCGGGCGGTGCGTGAGCGCGTCCGGATGGGGAGCATCGCGCGCCACATGGTGCGCCACGCCAGCGTCCCGACGCTGGTCGTGCCGCCGCGCAACGACGCAGCCACGGAAGGCGCGGCGGCGATCGCGGCGATCACCGTGACGCTCGACGGCTCGGGATTGGCGGAGGAAGCGCTGCCGCTCGCGACACAGATCGCCACCGCGCTCGCGATCCCCCTGACGCTGCTGCAGGCCACCCCGAGTGTCGCCTCTCTCGCCAGCGCCGTCTGGGATGCCGGGTACTCCGCCTATTATCCCGTCAGTGCGGAGACGGAGCATGACGAGAAACAGGTGATCGAGCAGCACCTCGAAGCAAGCGCCACACGCGTGCGTGCATCGGGCCTGGATGTGCGCACCCGCTGGGAGCGCAGTGCGACGAGCCATGCCGCGGAGGTGATTGCGGCCGTCCTGGCGAAGGAGCCAGCGGGGATCGCGGTGATGGCGAGCCACGGATGCGGTGGCATGCTGCGCTGGGCGCTCGGCAGTACGGCGGAAGGGGTGCTCGATCAACCGCCCTGCCCCATCCTCATCGTCCGGGCGGGAACAACCGCAGCGGGGTCCGAGGATACACAGGCACCCGTCGGTCGGGATGCCGGGTAGTCATGATGCCGATGGCACAAGGAGAAAGCCTCATGATCGCGATGAAACATGTCTATGAGCCTGCGGTCGAGAGCGACGGCTACCGCGTGCTCGCCGAACGGCTCTGGCCGCGCGGCGAGAGCAAGGTCAAAGCCAAACTCGATGCCTGGGAAAAGGAGGTCGCGCCCTCCGCCGACTTGCGCCACTGGTACGACCACGATCCGGACAAATGGACCGAGTTCCAGTCCCGCTACGAGCGCGAGCTGGCGACCCCGGCAGCACAGGCGATCCTCGATGACCTGACGGAACGGGCGCGGCACGGGACCGTCACGCTCGTCTATGCGTCGCACGCGGGCGAGATCAGTAATACCGCAGTCCTCCTGCGACTGATCCAGGAACGCATCGCTCACACACACGGGAAGCGCGCATCCGCCTGAGCCTGCGCCGGGGCCCGCAGCACCGCAGCGCGAGGAGAGATCGATGCCACACTACACCTATCTGCTCATCGGGGGCGGGATGACCGCCGACGCCGCGACGCAAGGCATTCGCGAGGTGGACCCACATGGCACGATCGGCCTGATCGGATCGGAACCCG
>JBBSFO010000404.1:0-5204 GCA_038238655.1 Thermomicrobiales bacterium
GATGGCCGCGCGCGTCCACGACGACGATGTCGCCGGGCTGCGTGTGATAGAGGACGTGCCGGTGTAACTGCTTCTCGGGGTCCGCATACTCGTCCACACGGTACTGGTCCTCGCGCTTGGGCATGAATTGGAGCGTCAGGGCGGGGCCGACGACCGCCTTGCCCGGCGTCCAGCTGGTGATGCCGCGCAGGTGCGGATCGCGAATGCCGAGGCGGCTGAGTTCGCCACTGGCGGTTGCGCTCCCGATCTGGCGCAGCCCCTCGATCACGTCCCGCGATGGGCGCTCGATATCCGGTGTCTGGATCACGACTCACCTTCCTTGCGATGTCTTACCGATGCCGACATGCACCGAGTGTAGCACGGGATGATGAGCCGCGCCCGGTGGAAACGTGCAGGGCGAAACCACGTCAAAACCGACCATGACGTATTTCGTCATTGCTACTTGACACTGTGTGGCGCTCTCTCTATCCTCGTACCAGGGACGGGCGCATCGCGCGCCCTTGATGTGGGGTAGATGCATGGACATCGTCACAACTGGCGACATTGCGATTCGCCTATTGGCATTACGCGGGACCGCACGAGGCCCGTGTCGCAGTCTGCCCAAAATCCGTCGTCCGATGACCTAATCCGCTTCCCATCGCACGCGCAGATCGTGGCAGGCCCGACGCCTCGCTCGCGGTCTTTTTCGTTGCGGATCATTCGGCGCACGCGATGATGAGGAGAAGCAGAACGTGGCAACCGTTGAAATCGAACCGTTACCGGATCAGCAACCGGAACCGGCGGCGCGCGGGCAGCAGCCGTCGCGCGTGCTGCGGCGGAATCGGAACTTTCTTCTGCTCTTTGCCGGGCAACTCGTCTCCGCGATTGGCTCGCAGGTTTCGCAGCTGGCATTCCCGCTGCTCATCCTCGCCGTCACCGGTTCACTGGCGCAGGCGGGATTTCTCGGCGCGATGCGCGGCCTCGCGTATGTCCTGTTCGGCCTGCCCGCCGGGGCGTACGTGGATCGCTGGGACCGTAAGAAGGTGATGATCCTTGCCGACGCCGGGCGGGCGCTCGCCCTGGGCAGCATCCCCATCGCGCTCGCTCTTGGGCGGCTGACACTCGTGCAACTGTATGTCGTTACCTTTGTCGAGGGGATGCTGTTTATCTTCTTTGGCCTGGCGGAAACGTCGTGTCTGTCGCGGATCGTCCGCAAGGAGCAACTCCCCGCCGCCGTCTCGCTCAATGAGGGGACCTATTCGCTCTCCAGCCTGTTGGGGCCTTCGGTGGGTGGCGCATTGTACGGTTTCGGGCGCGCCTTCCCCTTCGTCGCCGATGCGGTTTCGTACGCCGTTTCCGCCGTCTCGGTCTTTTTCATCAAGATGGAATTTCAGGAGGAGCGGACGCAGGAGCAACGGCACATCGCGGCGGAAATCCGGGAAGGGGTACGCTGGCTCTGGCATCATCCGACGATTCGTTTCCTTTGCTGGGTCAACGGTGGAGTGAACTTGCTCTATGGCGGATGGACCTTGCTGCTCATCAGCCTCGCGCAGCGGCACGGCGCGTCCTCGTTCGCGATTGGGCTGATCTTCGCGACCGGGGGTGTCGGGACACTTGTGGGCACCGCATTCGCCGCGCCGGTGCAACACCGGTTCTCGGTTGGCAAGATCATGGTCTGGATCTCGTGGCTGTTTGTTATCACCTGGGTGCCCTATGCATGGGCGCCGAATCTGATCTGGCTCGGCATCGTTAATGCGCTCGGCTTCCTGTTCGTACCGATCTACATCACGACGCACTTCAGTTATCGCCTCGTACTAATCCCGGATGCCTTACAGGGGCGGGTGAACAGCGTCTTCCGGCTCGTCACATTCGGCGCGGGGATGCTCGGCTTTGCGCTGATGGGCGTCCTACTGCAACAGTTCGGCCCGATCGCCACGGTCTACATCGGCGCGGTGCCGGCCGCCCTGCTCGCCATTCTGACGACGATCAACCCGCAAGTCCGCCACGCCGGCCGCATCGCGGACGCCCATGCAGGCTGACGAAAGCGATTGAACCGCAGAGACGCAGAGGGCGCAGAGAGGGAAGAGGAGAGAAAGAACGAAGTTGTTTTCCTCTCTTCCCTGTTTCTCTCTATTCCTCTGCGTCCTCTGCGTCTCTGCGGTTCAATCGCTTTCTCCCCTAGCCATTGCGTGGCGGTCACTGCTAGACTGGTGTACGAACGGTGAGTCCGGTCGTATGGTGGGAGGGAATGCGGTGAAGGAACAGCAAACGCAGAATGTCATTCGCGCGCTCATTGTCGAGTTTCTCGGTCCGTTCGCGCTGGTCTTTGTGGGGGCGGGCGCGATCATTGCCACGGAAGGCGGCAATCTCGTCGCCATCGCGCTGGCGCACGGCCTCGCCATCGGGTTGCTCGTCGCGGCGGCCGGGCATGTCTCCGGTGGCGTCTACAACCCGGCGCTGACCTGCGGCCTCGCGATTGCCCGGAAACTTTCACCCGCACTCGTCGTCCCCTACATCATCGCGCAGTTGGTCGGCGCGACGGTCGCGGCGCTCTGCCTGAAGGCCGTCTTTCCCGGTGCGGCGATTGACAAGGTGAGCCTCGGCGTCCCGGCCATCGGCAAGGGCTTCACGACGGGCGGCGCATTCCTCGTCGAAGTAATTATGACCTTCTTCCTGATGTTCGTGGTCTACGGTACCGCCGTGGACGAGCGTGGACCGCGCGCTATCGCCGCCCTGGCGATTGGCCTGACAATCACGATGGACATCTTCGTCGGCGGCGGCGCGAGCGGCGCGGCGATGAACCCGGCGCGCTGGTTCGGCCCGGCGCTCGTCGGCGGTTACTGGACGAACGGCTGGCTGTGGTGGGTCGCACCGATCCTTGGCGCGGTCCTTGCTGCGGGCCTGTATGCCTACGTTCTTCAGGATCAAAGCGCGACGCCGAAGCCCGATACCCTCGATGGTGAAATCCCGCGCGACCGCCGCGCATAAACAGCAATGAGCAATGAGGTGTGAGCAATGAGTACCGCAAGCGAACCGCTCATTGCTCCGCTCGCGGTGTTTGGCCTCAATCTGCACGCGATTCAGGACCTCGTCACGCGCTACGGCTGGTGGGGAGTCCTCTTTCTGATGGCGTTGCAGGGCGCGACGATGCCGGTCCCGAATGAGATCACGATGCCGCTGGCGGGATGGCTGCTCGTCGAATCGGTCGGTAAGTCGAAGGCGCTGATCCTTTTTGCTGGATTGGTTGGCGCGGTCGGATGGGTGATCGGCGCGCTCATCGCCTATATGGTGATGGCGATTGGTGGTCGGCCACTGCTCGCGAAACTGCGCGCGCGCTTCCCGGCGGCGGAGCGTGCGCTCGCCCGCTCGGATGCGTGGTTCGCGCGATGGGGGGCGTGGACGGCTTTCTTCGCGCGGTTGCTGCCCATTTCACGGACGATTATCACGTTGCCGGCGGGCGCGGCGCGGGTGCCCGTCGTACCGTTCGCGCTGGCGACCTTCGGCGGGGCGTTCATCTGGTCGACATTCCTTGCCGCGCTCGGGTATGCGGCGGGTAGCCAGTGGGATCGCGTGCGCGGGCGGCTCGGCCAATGGTATGTGCCGGTGACGGTCGGCGTCATCGCCCTCAGTGTCGTCGCGTATGTGCTGATCGGGTGGCGACGAAAACACCGCTCCCGCATTGCTCCCCCTTTTCACTCGTAGGCGGGCTTCTCCCTCTTTGCATCTTTGCGGTTCTCCCCGGTTTTCGTCGTTTTGTCGGTTCGCAGCAGGAGAGATGTGCGATGCGTGTGACAGATGTGAAGACCTTCCTCGTGCATCCCGGCGTGGGGAAAAACTGGCTGCTGGTCAAGGTGGAGACGGACGAGGGTATCCACGGCTGGGGCGAGTCGTACACGCAGGCGGATCGCGACAGGGCGATCGAGGCGCATATCCACGCGATGAAACGGTACGTGATCGGGCGCGATCCGTTCGCCATCAAGCATTTTACCAGCGTCATATACCTCGACTGGGCGGGAAAGCGGGGCGCGATGGACTTTTATAGCGCGCTTTCCGGCATCGAACAGGCACTCTGGGATATCGCGGGCAAGGCGGCGGGTCAGCCCGTCTACAACCTGCTCGGCGGTCGCTGCCGGGACAGAATCCGTGTCTACGCGAATGGCTGGGGCGAAGGCGGTGGGCCGGAACAGCGCGCGGAAGCGGCGCGGCGCATCGTCGCGCAAGGCTTTACCGCGCTCAAATTCGACCCCTTCCCCGGCCCGTGGCGCGAGATCATTGACCGCACGCAGGAGCGGGAGGCGGTCGCCAATGTGCGGGCGGTGCGGGAAGCGGTCGGCCCGGATGTGGACATCCTCGTCGAAGTGCATCGCCGCCTTGCGCCGGTCTACGCGATTCGGGTCGCGCGGATGATGGAGGAGTTCGACCCGTTCTGGTACGAAGAACCCGTTTCGTCGCGGAACATGAGCGGGTTGGTGGCGGCGAAGCGCGGCATTAATATCCCGGTCGTGACGGGCGAAGAGTTGTACACGAAAGCGGAGTTCCGTGCCGTCTTCGAACAGGGCGCGGCGGACATCATAAATCCGGATATTTGCAACTGCGGCGGTATTCTGGAGTTGAAGGAGATCGCGGCGATGGCGGAAGCCTATTCCGTTGCGGTCTCGCCGCACAACTACAACAGCACGACCGTCGGCCTCGCCGCGACCGCGCACCTCTGCGCGACGATCCCGAACTTCCTGATCACGGAATACTTCGTCAACTTCGAAGCGGTTGGCAAGGAGATTTCGCGCGGCACGCTCGTCGCGCAGGACGGCTATCTGACGCTTCCAACCGCGCCCGGCCTCGGCATCGAGATTGACGAAGACGCCCTCGCTCACTACGCGTACCAGGAGTTTCGCCCACGTGGAATCGCCCTGTCCGGCTGAGCGATGAGCGGCGTGATTGTCCGCGAGCTATGATTAGAAGAAACATATTTTCTTCCATATGTTATCTCTATGGATCGTGTAGTATGGGCGCGAAGTTAATAGAGACGAACCGGAGCGCGGGGCTTCGAGGGGCGGGGTTCGTCGTGTGGGAGGGGAAGGCAATGACGGGGTCTTCGCAGTGGGGAGGAGCATGGCGGTCACGCCGCTGTATCTCGGTGCTCATGGTCGGGTTGCTCGCGCTCGCGCAGATCGCGGGTGCATCGTTCAGCGTCAGTGCGGCCGATCCGGTGACGGCGCAGACGGCGA
>JBBSFO010000405.1:0-5201 GCA_038238655.1 Thermomicrobiales bacterium
ATGTTTTGTTTCTACTCGACAAGGATGTCTCGAAGGGCCCCCCACCCGGGGGCCGCTTCTTTGTGCGCCGGGTGATAGCGCACGCTCCCGGTCGTTGATGCCTGGTACGCTTTCTCGATAGCCTGGCGTGATGGATACGTAGGGACGGTGCTCGAACCGCCTTGCCGAGATGACCTCCCCGCTCTCGCGAAAGGGAAAGCGATCCGGGGGCGGTTGGAGCACCGGCCCTACGAAGAAAGAGGTTGTCTTCATCGTGGAAGCGTATGAGGGATGGAAAACCACTATCGGAAGTCGGTGAGCGCTGCGGTATGGCGAACATAGGGTATGCAGGCTGATCTTAAGGTGCAGGAGAGAGATAGACTCGCGCGACGCTGTCTTGCCAGATCAACTGTGCCCCTGACATCCCCAGTGCGGTGGCGTCCTCATCCCGGTACAGGATCGCAGCGTCATAGTGCTGTCCCGATACCGGCGCACCGCGATACACCGTGCCAAACGCTACTCCCAAATGCGCATAGATCGGATGATCGCGCAGCAGATACCCCAGCATTGCCATATATGCGCCCGTTCCGAGCGGGTCTTCCCGCGAGAGCGTGATGGACGCGCCTGTCGGAATCGCCGCTCGCAGTTGTACCAGCAGTGGAGACGGTGCGAGGCGATAGATGCGTGTCTCGCCGAACGATGCCGCCAGGGAAAGCCCTTCCCATCGCTCGGCAAGACGCCGTTCCATATCTGCCCGCTGTGTGCCGTCGAACTCGTCGAAATGAACGACGACATCGGTAATGCCGAGTCCCTGTACGTCGGTGATCGTACGGAGCGAGGGGAAGCGCTGCATGTCCAGCACCAGGGCCTTGTACCCCTTCGGCAGCACGTTCGCGTTTCCATTAACGATCGGATGCTGATGATAGAGCGAAAAATACTGCTCGCGGGCAGCGAATTGTTGCTCACGTGTGTGATCCGGGATGAGGAGAGGTAGTTCGATCACCCGTGCATCCGGCTGCGTCGCCAACCAGCGATATTCGGCCGGTATCCGCGCGCCACTTTCCAACGGGACGATCGCCAGCGGCGCATTGGCGTACTCAACGGCGATACCGACCAGCATCAGGCTACTAACAATCATCACCCTGGCGCGCGTGTGGGTAAGCCGCGACGCATCGCGCGATGCGAACCGGCGAAGGAGCGTGGTCGCGCCGGTCGCCGCCAGTCCTGCGATGCCGAGCACAAACAGCACGCCGAATCGCCCCGGCACGCGCATCGAGTCAAACCCCGGCAGATGCCAATACAAGAGGTCGTACGGCAGATGCCGTACAAGGGGTACCTTGCTGGCCGGAGTAAGCCGCAACTCCGGGCCGACCGCCAGCACCGCCGCCATGATCGTAAGCGCCGCAAGGAACTGCTCCCACACCCGCCTTCGACCGGCCCACAGCCCGACGAGCGCGAGCGCGAGGGCGATCAGGCCGGGGAACATGGTGCGCTCGAATGTGTAGGTGCCGTACGCGCGTAACGAGCCGGCCAGATAGCCCCATACCTGGTTGCGTCCGTCGGCGGTGATGAAGGTAGCAAGCGTCGCGGAATAGTAGGTCACTTGCCCGTACGACCGATCCACACCGTACTGCACTTGTATCTGCCGGTAGGCGATGGCGACGGGGGCGACGACTGCGAGCGCTATCCCCCCTGCAGCAAGGAGATGCATCCAGACAATGCGCCGGCGCGCTTCATTACTACGCAGCACCATGACCCCGAGAAAGAGCGGGACAAGAAACGCCAGATAGATCGCATAGTATTGCGTAGAGAGCGCACTCATGATGAGGAAAAGGGCGAGCGCCACGGTGTCGCGTGGGCGTGGCAGGGTGATCTGACGATGCAGAAAGAGCAGGATCAATGGGAACCATGCGGAGGAAAGGAAAGCGATGTGCCCGATCCGATCAATCTGCATCGGCGCGAACGCGTAGATGCTGCCGGCGATGAATGCGGCGATCGGTACGGCGTCGAACCGGCGGGCGAGCAGAAACATCGCCAGGCCGCTGAATGCGAGCGAGAAAAGCAGCCCGAGATTGTAGATGACGAGTGGCGGTAGCCCGACGAGTGCGAGAGGCAGCGTGAGGATCGCTATGCCGAGTTCAAGGCCATCGAAGAGATACGTGCGTTGGTAGGGGTAGAAAATGTTGCCGTCGAAAAGGTGCAGGGGGTGATGGAGCAATTGATGCTGCGCCCAGCCAAGCCGCCAGATGCTACTGACCGGATCAATCGTGGACGTGACGCCACGATTGACTTGGGCGGCGAGGGGCCATGTGAGGAGAATCGCGATGATGGCATACAGACCGAAAATGAGGATGGCCCCTCCGATATGGGTCCGTATCCCTCTGCTGACCTGGTCCCACGGGCGGTGGCGCATGCGGGCCGGTGAAAATGGCGGCACGTGAGAGCGTAGCGGCATAGACATGCGCGGGATTATCGGCAATGCGCCGAACGATGGCAAGCGCGGTGATCGGCGGCTCCTGCATTCACCATGCCGGAAAAATATGGCGCGGCTTTCGTTTCTATGCCCCAAGCGCCCATTCGAGAAGCGCCATGCGGACGAACATGCCGTTGTGCGCCTGACGGAAATAGGCGGCGCGCGGATCGGCGTCCACATCGGCCGCAATTTCGTCCACGCGCGGGAGCGGATGGAGGATGCGGGCATGGCCGGGGAGCGCAGCGAGCATCTCCGGCGTGAAGGTGTAGATGCGCGCAGCCTGATAGGCGTCCAGGTCGTCGCCGAACCGCTCTTTCTGGACGCGCGTCATGTACACCGCGTCCACGTTCGCCAGCGCGCCGCGCAAATCCGTCGTTTCTTCCCAGCGGACGTGGCGTGCGTCGAGATACGCTTTGACATCGGGCCCCATCGGCGTGACGGGGGGCGCGACAAAAATGAGCGAAACGCCGCGCGCGAGGGCGAGAAGCATTGCGAGGGAACGCGCGGCGCGCCCGTTTGCCAGATCGCCGACGAGCGCAACGCGCAGACCATCCACCGCGCCGAACTCGCGCGCGAGGGTGAACCAATCGAGGAGCGCCTGGGTCGGATGCTCGCCCGGGCCGTCGCCCGCGTTAATGATCGGTACGTGCGCCACGGCTGCCGCGCGCGCCGCGCCGCCTCGTTCGTGATAGCGCACAGCGATAACGTCCGCGTACCCTTCCACGATGCGCGTCGTATCTTCGATGTTCTCACCCTTGGAGGCAGAAGAAAACTCTCGCGCATTCTCCGTACTGATGACGCCGCCGCCGAGCCGGAGCATTGCTGCCTCGAAAGAAAGGCGGGTGCGAGTGCTCGGCTCATAGAAAAGTGTCGCGAGAATTCGCCCGGCCAGTGGTTGGTGCGCGGGGTTGCGCGTGATCGCCGCCGCACGGTCGCACAGGGCATCCAGCCAGGGGCGGGATACGTCTGTTACACTCAGCACATGCCGTGGGGACGCGCTTGGGTCGCCCATGAAAATATTCTCCTTGCTCTTCCGCGCAACCAAACGGCATGTCGTCCGTTTTACTGCCAGAGATCATCTGGCTCGATCGGCCATCGCCAGGTGACGAATACGTCGGAAGGCAAGTATAGCAGTCAGTCTGCTAGGGGAACCGGAAGGAGGAGGGGACAGGCACGGTTTCTGGGGACTTCGGGTCATTTCACGGAAGGTTTCCTGCGTTGTACAGTAGCGCTACAGTGGAACTCAGTGGTGTATGGGAGAAAAATGTAGGCGTCTCGAGCGCTGATCTCTCCCGCAGTAATGGTAGGTCCGCAAGGACAGAGGAGGACAGGAACGTGGGTCTGAAGCGATCCCTGCGCTTCCTGGGCATTACACTCGCGATGACGGCGCTCTTGGCGTTCATCGCGGTGGCCCCGGTAGCCGCAGACACTACGGGAGCAACACTCAAGGCTGATAAAGCCACCACGACGCAGCGCGTGCTGTTGTCGGATGGCACAGCTTCCGGTGACACGGTGCAGTTCGTCGGCAACGGCTTCGGCCCCGGCGAAATCGTCAGCATCTATATCACCTTCCCAGATGGTCGCGTTTTCGCGCCGACCAACCAGAACCAGATTGCCAACCCGCCGGCGTGCTGCCCGCAGAACGACGAAGTCCTCGCAGATGGCACGGGCTCGTTCTTCTTCCGGCTCCGGTTCGGCCCCTTCAACAGCGGCAACAAGACCTTTCCGTCCACAACAGGTAGCCTGACGGACGGTGTGCAATTCACCGACAGCCTGTTCGTCCTGCCGGGCGAATTCGCGAACTCGGTCCCGCCGTACGGCAAGTACACCGTGACGACGCTCGGTCGCGTCAGCCTGCAGAAGGCATCGACCTCGTTCTCCATCACGGCCTCGACGCCGGACGACTTCTCCCGCTCGACGACGGGCACGCTCGCCGTCTTCACGACGATCGGCCACCGCACGTCTTCCAAGCAGGTTGACCCGCAGCTCGCCCCCAGCGGCGTCTCGGACAACCCCAACGTGGACATTGCCTGCAACGGCCTCATCCCCGGTGAGTACGTCGCCTTCTGGGACACCTACCCCGACGGCACCGTGGTTTCCCTCAGCACCCTCGTCGCGGATGACGGCGGCAGCGCGGTCCTCCAACTCGAACTGCTGACCGGCAAGTTCCCCACCGGCCTGCACACGTTCTCGTGCCGCGGCCAGCAGTCCAACTACGTGTTGACCGGCTCCTTCCTGCTCCTGCCCGGTGGCATCAGCAGCCAGAGCAGCATCGGCACCCTGACGGTTTCGTACGTCGGCGCGTCCCAGGCCGTCGCCAACGCGACGTTCCCGCAGCTGCCCTCGTTCTTCGCCAGCGACTACCTCCTCCTGACGGCGCGCAACTTCCGCCCGAACGAGACGGTCACCTTCTGGCAGACGTTCCCGGACCAGACGGCCCACTTCCTCGCCACCGTCAAGACGAACCAGGCAGGCGTTGCGGTGGTCGTGATCCAGCTCTTCCCGGGCCCGATCAACTTCCAGCGGAGCAACGCGGTGCTGGGCGATTCGTCCCTGTACCTGGTCGCCTTCCCGGCCGGCGTTGATGGTCGCATCCCGACCGGACGGCAGTACTTCTCAGCTCGTGGCGACACGACGCAGCGCACTGCTTCGTCCCCGTTCGACCTGCTCCCCAGCCAGGTTGACCCGTAAAGAGATTCCTCGGAATCTGTCGGCCCCGGTGACTACGGTCACCGGGGCCTTTCTTTTG
>JBBSFO010000406.1:0-5192 GCA_038238655.1 Thermomicrobiales bacterium
GCGAGATCGCCATCCACCATCACCTGACCGGGATACGGGAATTGAAGACGCTCGTCCACGAGGCAGCACACTTCACCGCCGACCACTGCGGGGGCGTGCGATGGGAGGATGCGGAGACGGTGGCGGAGGGGGCAGCGTACACGGTGTTGTCCCACTTCGACCTCGACACGAGCGGCTACAGTTTCGCGTATGTGGCAGATTGGGCGCGCGACCTGGCGGTGGTACGGCGCAATCTCGCGGCAATCCAGCAGGTCGCGCACCGGCTGATCGTCGCCATCGAAGGGGACGACACCGGCGGACAAGGGGAGGGGTAATCGGCGCGCGGGACGCACGGTATGGGGCGGGATTCCCGCCCCATACCGTGCCCGTATGCAAGGAGACGATTCCGATGGCGATGTATGCAATGACGGTAACGGGGGAGTGGGGTGCGAGCGATGGGCACCTGCTGCTCGGACAGGTGGCGTGCGCGTTTGGGGCGCAGGGGAGTGTGGCGGCGATGGAGGCGGCACGCGACTTGCTCGCCGCCCTGTTCACTCCTCAAGACACGCAGCCACCGGCGCTGTGGCAGCGCGGGCAGCGCCCGGCGGCGACACTGGCCGGGGTGCTGGCGGTGCATGTTCGCTACCTCGACGCGGAGGGGCGCGCGCCGCGCGGCTTCCGCCGCCTGCTGGACTGAGCGGTGAAGGTGGAGCAGACAACCATGCGATCCTACGCGATGGTCGGGGAACTGCTGCTCTCCGACGGCACAACCTATACGAGACTGGCGACCTATCAGGCGGCGGATATGGAGGCGGCGCTGCGGCGGGCGGTGGCAGTCGTCCACCAATGGCGCGGGGCGGGGATCGCCGACCGACCCGACGCCACCGTGCGCGACGTCATCGAGGTACAGGTCGGAGAGGATGCCGAGTCGTCCTGACGCGACCCAGAGAGGAGGAACGGGCGATGCACGGGCAGCAACGCGGTCTCAATACGTATTGGACGGAGGACGTCGGGTTGTTCGCGGGAACGTTCCGACAGACCCACGGGGAGCCGCGCATCGTGCGGGCGTGGGTGCCTCGCGGCGCGAGGCATACTGGCTCGATGCCGTTGACCGGGAGATCGTGTCCGTCGCCGCGCTCGTCGGCACCCGCACCTCCATCCATCTGCAACCCTCCCTCATCATGCCGGACCTCCGGCTCATCCCCGCTCTCAGCCCCGGTCCGCAGCCGGACGGCGCGATCGGCGCGGTGGTGGACGGGGAAGAGCGGGGCGGGTGGCGACCGCCGATCGGCACGATGCAGGTGTGGTACTACCCCGTGGACGGGACGGTCCTTATCTGGGAGGCGTTCCTCGCGTCGTTCGCGCGCGATAGGCCGCTTAGGCCGCTCGGGAAGGACGCGAACATACGCCGGTTGTGGCTCAGGGTGGAGGACTCTCTCGTCACGCATTTCCCGGCGGCGACCCGCTTCGTCACCCCCTGCGATGATCCGGCGTTCGAGACGACGAGCGATCGCGCCTTCCTCGGCTCCCTCGGCTACACATCCGTCGCCAGTGCGGCGGACGGGAAGACGATCGGAATGGGAGAACGAACGGGGCGGAGAGCATCGTCCGCAGATCGTTGTTCTCCAGTGCTTCTGTCACGGTCGATCGCGATTTCGGCATTCGCCGCCCAGATCGGCTTTCGGCGACGGATGCGCGGGGTTCAAGCACCCACGGTACGCCGTGCGTTCGCGCGCGTCCAGGTGTGCCTCCTTCAGTCATTGAAGGCCGTGCATTTGACGTGTTTGCTCTTTTTGGTATCCCCTTTTTACCCACAGTATTGTAAGATTGGTAAAGTATCGGTGGGCGAGCATGCTGGGAGGGCGACGATGGTGCAGCGACGATCAAGGAATGTGCAACGTGGTGAACGCGGGGTGGCCGCTGCTCCGCTCGAACCGGGCGCGGTGGTCCTCGGGCTCACCGATGCGGGGGATGTCAACGTGCGGATACCGCAGCGCGAATTGCGCGCGGTGTTGGGTGCGGTCGCATCCGAGACGCCCACCGCTGCACTGCTGCGCGCCATCGCGGTGCGGCTGGGCGAGGAGGGGACGGAGCAGGTGCTGCGATCCGTCCTCGCGGTCATCGAATCCGCCACGGAGGGCGGGCGGCGCGGTGCGACGACCGGGATGCCACCCGTGAGCGACGACGAGGCGGCACGCGCCGCAGCGGCCGTCATGACGCGGTCCCAAGTCACCCGCGATGCCCTGCTTCATGGGACGGTGGGTACGACCGAGGCCGCAGCGCGCCTGCATCTGACGCGTCAGGGCGTCGCCGAGCGGATCAAGCGGGGCGACCTGCTCGCCATCCGGGCGGGGAAGCGGTACCGATTGCCGCCGTGGCAGTTCGATGTGGGCACCGAGGACGGCGTCGTCGTCGGCCTTCCCCAGGTGTTGCGCGCCCTCGCCGCCTCGCCCCTCGCGAAGGCGAGCTGGCTCACCCGTCCCTCCCCGTATCTCGACGGGGAGACGCCGCTTGCGGCGCTCGCGCACGGCGATGTCGCGACGGTCGTGGCGGAGGCACGCGCGGTCGGGGCGGCGGGGTGGTGAGACTCGCCCCGCCCCCGCCCGCTCGTCGCCCGGCACCGAAGTTCTACCCGCTGCCCCGCCGAACGCGCTTGCGCCGCATCTACAGCGATGAGCGGCCCGGCGTCACCGCTGCCACCTTTCGGCGCTACGGGCCGCTCGAGCGGTTCGACCATCAGCGCCCCGCGACGGATGGATCGCCGCGCGACGACCCGGAACGTCGCATCTCCTATTTCGCCGAGCACCTGCGTGGCTGCTTGGTGGAAGTCTTCGGCGATACCAACAAGGTGCGGCTGCAGCATCGCTCTCTTTGCGTCGCGGTGACGACCGCCCCCATACAACTCCTCGACCTTCGCCATGGAGGAGGGCGCGCGGCCGGGGCGGAGGATGCCCTCGCAAAAGACGGCGACCGGCGCACGTCGCAGGCATGGTCGCGGTACTTCTACGCGCATCCGGCGATCTACGGTGCGATCGATGGCCTCATCTACGAGAACGCGCACAACAGCGACACGGCGATCGCGCTCTATGAGCGCGCCGAGGGGAAGCTGGCTTTCCCGAAGGAGGAGATCGTCCCGCTCGCCGCGCTCGGCGCGGACTTATCGGTCGCGATGGAGGAGGCCCTGCTGGAATTCGACGACGAAGCTTGATCGTGGCTCGCTCACCACAAGCGCGTCGCGGCGTGGCGGCCTTCCTCCGATTGCGTGCGCAGAGAGGACTCCCACGGTTCCCGCACCCGCCGTCGGCCATGTGCCGTCGGGCGACGATGGTCCGGCGGTCCACCATTCAGATTCATACCGTGTGCAGGAGCAGCAGGAAAACGAGCAGCGCGAGGAGGAACCACCACGATTCCCGTACGAGCAGGGCGGCGCGCTCCGCGTCGGTGGGATCGCGCTCAGATAGAGCGTCGTCGGATCTGCTATCCATTACCATTCCCTTTCCGCTATTATGCTTATCGTCCGTGTTCTTATAAGCCGTAGACGATGCGACCGCAAGCCCGCATCGTGGGGACATGGAAGATATTGTCGTTATCTTGGGGAAACGGCTACGGGAACTACGTGGACGAACGGGGCTGTCGCAGGAGAAGTTCGCGGCGAAAGCGGGACTGGATCGGACCTACTACGCGGGAATCGAGCGGGGGGAGCGGAACCCATCGGTGAAGCAACTCGCGAAAATCTCCACCGCACTGGAAGTGCCGATCGGCGCATTATTCACCGGGTCAGAGCAAGAGCGGGGCGTGGATGACATATCCCTGAGCTGAACCGGTGCCGAGGGATAAAGTGGAAACCGCGCCGCATCGAGTGCTGATGTGTGTTGTCGACGGGCGATTCTCGTGCCGAGAGGCAACGTTTCGCTGCTCGGTCTGAACAAGCCATCGACTTCACTGGTAGGGCCAATGTGCGATAGACAACGAACCGATCTCACTGGAACAGGGGAGGATCGGTAACCATCACTTGTCGGTTAAGAAACCTTATGCGACCTTCTATCTCTTCGTGACAGCGTGGTTAGTTTGGCTCTTCCCATGTGCCAAGCAGCGGATTCCACCGGGCGCGATCCGACACAGTCCCAGCAAGAATTGGATCGAGGAACGCTGCGGCGAGCGCGAAACCGGTACGGAGATCGGGATCGAGCCCGACCCCGCGTGCCAGCCGACGATACGCGGGTCCCCAGTCGGCGGGCGGCAGGGGAAGCGCGGCGGAGAGCGGGTGCGTGCCGCGCCCAGCGAAGGTGGCATGCAGCGCTTCGTCTAAGCGCCCGGCCTCGAAGGCGATCGCGGACCGGATCAGGACGAGGTCGATCAGATCCTTCACCCGGCTGCTCCGGCGGTCGCTGGCATAGATGCGCGTGTAGGCATGCACCTTCTCGGCGACGTGCTGTTCGATCGGCACCGCCGGTACCGCGATCGATTCGATCTCGGCGAAATGGAGCAGGTCCGGCCCCTGCAGTACCTCGGGTGCCGTCGTAAGAGAGTCGGCGAAGCCGATATCGACGATCACATCCTCGAACGGGCGCCCGTCGAGCGTGGCTGCGACGTGGTAGCGCACCGCCGCGCCCTCGAGCGCCGCATCCAGCCTGCCCGTCCGCTCGATGGCGAAGGTGAAGTAGTCGCCGCAGTCGACCGCCTGCACCGCGAGCAGATCGGTGGTCGCCGCTTCTTCATCGTCGTCGCGCGCGAGGTCCATGTCCTTCGTCGTGCGCGATCGCACACCGAGCCGCAGATCGAGCGCCAAGGCGCCCTTGAGGATCCAGCGACCGGGGGCGACGATCAGGAGCCGGGCGAGGAGACGCTCGAAGACCACGAGTTTGCGTAGCCGCACGATCGGGAGGTCTGCCTCGTGCGCCCTCGTAAGCAGCCGCTGTTCGAGGGCGGTGCGGAACGCGCCCGGCGTGGCGTACTTCATCGCCGCATTGCACCGAGCGCGTCGGCGACGAGCCGGGCGACCCGCCGATTCCGCTGGCTGGCGTGCTGCACGAACTGCTGCGTGGTGGTGAGGCCCCGCTCGATCGCTTGGATGATCGCCTTCTCGATCTGCTCCGGTGCCGTGCCCGCCTCTGCCGCGTCGACGATTGTCCGCGCCGCTGCGGTGAGTCGTATGCCGTCGCGGACAGTGATGTCAGCCGGGAGCAGTGGCCGGGTCGTGGTGTGGATAGTCA
>JBBSFO010000407.1:0-5182 GCA_038238655.1 Thermomicrobiales bacterium
CCGCCACCAGATTAACCAACTGCTCTCGCTGTCACGATCCTCGGAAATGCGGTATCACAAATCGGCCGAGTTGTTCGACAGCCGCGAGTGGATCGGGGCCGAGCGGTGGACCAAAACTGAGATGACGCGCACCCCTCGCAACGAGTGTTTCCAGTCGCGCGATCAGATCGGGCGCGGTGCCGACAACACCGATACGGAGCATCGCGTCGGTTACGAGGGCGCGCGCTTTCTCAGGATCGCGTTCGGTCATCATCGCATACTCGATGGGGGCGAAGTCGGCCTTTGTCACGCCGAGCCGTTCGAGAATGAGCGAGCTGAGACCGGCGCCGTAGTAGGCGATTTTATCGCGCAGGGCGGCTTCGGCGGCCTGGGAGTCGTCCGAGATCGAGACCCAGATGCAAGCGGCGAGATCAATCGCCTCCATCGAACGCCCCGCCGCTGTCGCGCCCGCTTCGACGAGCGGACGGACGGTGGCGAAGTGCTCTGGCGGGAACAGGAGCGGCAGCACGCCATCCGCGACCTCGCCCGCGAGTGCGAGCATGCGCGGCCCCATCGCGCCGAGATAGATCGGCACGCGCCGTCGTGGCGTGAACCGCATATATGCCTCGGGCATCCAGTCCGGCATAGCGCTGCCATCGAGAAGCGCGTTGATTTGGGCGATCGCCGTCCGTGTTTCGTGGAGCGGTCGTTCCGGTGCGATGTTGACCCACTTCAGCAGTTCCGCGCCACCGGCGGCGATACCGAGATTGAACCGGCCACCGCTGATCTCGTCCAGGGTCGCGGCAAGCATGGCAATCTCGGCCGGGTGTATCGTGTACGGGTTGACGACGCAGGTGCCGATCTCGATGCGCGTTGTTGCCTGGGCCACGGCAGTGAGAATCACCGGAACGGAGCGCAGAAACAGGTCGTTGCTCACCCAGAACTGATTGAAACCCGCCTGTTCAGCGGCCTGCGCGAGCGTGACGTAGTCGGGGATGGGCAAATCGTTGTTCAAACGGAGCGAGAATTTCATCGCTCGTCCACGATCAGCACGTCGGCGTCAATCTCGACCAGATAGCCGGAGCCGACGAGTCGGCTTACCTCAACCAGCGTGTTTGCCGGGCGCACGGTGGCGAAGAATTGCGCGTGCGCCCGCCCAATCGCTTCCCAATCATCCGCATTCGTGACGTAGATGCGTGTCCGCACGACATCCGCCATCGTCGCCCCGGCTTCGTGTAGGGTGTGCTCGATTTTTTCGAGGATCGCCACGGTCTGCGCGTGCGGATCGCCTGCGCCGATCACCGCACCGTCCGTATCCGTCGCCGTCGTTCCCGACACGAACACCCAGTTGCCCACCCGCAGCGCCCGCGAAAACCCGACGCCCTCCTCCCATACACTCCCCGACGAAACCCGCTGGCGTCGTACCACGCGTATGATCCTCCGTACCGTGGCAGGCCGCGTCATGGCGTTTCCTGCTCAGTCTTTCGTCCTTTCGTCACTCGTGCCATTCTTCGTGATAAACGCGTACGTCGTCATTGAGCCACGGTTCCGGCGCGCGATGCCCGGCATCTGTTTCGACCAGTAGGCGGCGATACGTACCCGCGAAATAGACGAGCGGGTGCGCGCCGACATCGCCACGCATTAACTCTTTGACTTCGCCAATGACGATCGCGTGATCGCCGCCATCGAGCACCTGCTTCACCGCGCAGCGCAGCGATGCGAGGCAGCCGAGGATGATTGGCGCACCATCGTCCGTCGAGAAATGCAGGATGTCCGTGATTCCTTCCTGCGGCTGGCCGGCGAAGTTGCGCGAAATCGCCTCCTGCCCCTCGTGCAAAAAGTTGACGGCGAACGTCCCCGCGTGCTGGATGTGCGGGTGCATGCGCGCGCGCCGGTCCACGCAGACGAGAATCAGAAGCGGATCGAGCGACACGCTGGTGAAGGCATTCGCCGTCATGCCATGGATGTCCTCGCCCACGCGTGTGGTCACGACCGTGACGCCTGTCGCAAATAGACCCACAACATTGCGGAATTCGCGCCGGTCAATTGGCTCAGGCACCGGTGTCTCCCCGCGCGGCAGGCGTAGGCACATCGTCTTGATGCAGGAATGCACGGATGCGCTCCTTCAGCGGCTCTTTATCGTAGCCGAAATACAGGGCGCTCATCATGCGGATCGGATCGCCAAAGAAGTAGCGCTCATACAGTTCCTGCCGACCACCGAAGCCGGAGCAGGCGACATCCCAGGCAAGGCGATAGAGCCGCACGCGCTCCTTGCCATCGGCGTTCGCTGCCTGCAAGTATTTCTGCACGTCCCCCGCGATCGGGCCGTCGAAGTCGGACTCGGTGGCTGTCGCCATCAGCCCGCTCGCGCCAAGCAGTTGGATGATCTCGACGATGCGCGGGTACATCTTCGGGAACATATTGCGGGCGATGTCGAGCGGCATCCGGGCGGGTGTCATCACGCCCCACGAGTCGAGGTGCGCGTCCGCCTCAGCCGCGCGCAGGCACGCCTTCATCGTTTCGAGGTACGTCATCACCTCGGCGGCCTTCTCCTGTACATGCTGGAACGGCTCGATGGCGACCGTCTCGATCATCATCAAAACGATACCCAGCAGAAACTCTGCCTTGGCGATATTCTTGATGCAGACCTGATGCATCATATGGACGACGGCATCCGTCGCGCCGTAACAGCCGTTGCACCGCTCCATATCCCCCAGCAAAAACATCCGCTCCCACGGCACGGTGACATCGTCGAAGATGACGATGGCATCCATCTCCTCGAAGCGCGAGCCGAGTGGATGATCGAAATGCGACTTGCCCTGATCGAGCGATTCACGACAAATGAATTTCATCCCCGGCGTGTCCGTCGGGATTGAGAAGGCGAACGCGTATTTGTCCGCATTTTCGTTCTTGACGACCGTCGAGGGGAAGACCATGATTTCGTCGGCGAGCGGCGCGCTCGTCGCGAGCAAGCGGCAGCCACGGATGACGACGCCCTCGCCGTTGGTTGCGACGATCCCGGCGGGCAGGTACGGGTCGGCCTGCTGGTTGACTGCCTTCGAGCGGTTCGCCTGCGGGTTGATCAGCGTGTGCGTCAGGCAGAGATCGCGCTCGCGGATGTACTCGTAGTATGTGCGGACATTCTCGCCGAAGCGCGCATCGTTCGCCGCGAAGTATTCAGACGCGGAGGCGAACGCCATGAAACTGCTGTTGCAGTAATCGGGCGTCCTGCCCATCATGCCGCCGGAGTAGTTCGCCCACCGCCGCACCATCTCGCGGCGTCGCGCGACATCCGTTGGCGTGCGCGGCGTCAGGAACGACATGCCCACCCGGTCGCCCGTCGTCGGGGAGGGGTACGTCATCACATCGCGGAACGCCGGATCGTGCTGCATGTCGTACAAATGCGCATACGATGTGACGCCGTGCTTCGTCGCCGGGTGCGTCGTCACGTCGTCAACACGCTCGCCACCGATCCAGATTTCGCGTTTCATTTTCCGCAAATCCGCGATGTACTGCGCCCCCGTCCGTGCAGGCATACGCTCACTCCGTTCGTCGTAGACAGTAGTCAGTAGTTAGTGGTCCCAAACCCATTCTGACTACTGACTACTGTCTACTAATGTACATACGTCGGCGTGCCGCTGAGTTGCGGCTCGTGGATTGGGACGAACGTGCCGTCCGTAATGGATTGGACATGCATCGCTTCCTCGAACCAACGGCGCGGGACGAAGTGGCCCCAGAGCGTCTGCCGACGTGGATCGTTCAGCGTCCAACGAATCGGTTCGAAATCCGGGTCCACGGTCAGGTAATCGCTCGCGTACAGTTCGATACGATTGCCGTCCGGGTCACGCACATACAGGAACAATGCATTGGCGATGCCGTGCCGCCCCGGCCCGCGCTCGATCGCATCGCCCATGCCCGCGCCCGCCAGTACATCGCAGCAGCGGAGGACGGCCATCGCGTCGGGCAGCGACCACGCGCCGTGGTGGACGCGCGGCCCGATGCCGTTCATGATCGCGACATCGTGGACCGACCCTTTGCGATGCAGCCACGCCGCCCAGAGACGCTCCGGTGAATCTTCCGTCCCCGTGTACTCCGAGCAGCGGAAGCCGAGCGTTTGCATATACCAGTTCGTCAACGCCGCGCAATCCGGCACCATGATGTTGAAATGATCTATCCGCATGATGTGCGCGCCGCGATACAAGTCGAAGCGTTGCAACAATCGTTCGGCGGGAGCCATCTCGGCGTAGAACTCGGTCGGGATACCGGCGGGGTCCTGGATGCGCAACGCCCTGCCCTGTCCCTCTTCTTCGCCGGGTTCGATCCACCGATGCGGCAGCCCGTGCGTCTCCGCCATCGCGGCGAGGGGGTCCAAATCAGCGCCCGTCGCGACACGATAGGCGATATGCGCGACGCCGGGTTGCTCCGCCAGCGTCAAAGTCAGCGAGTGATGATACCGCTCCTCGAGGCCACGCAGGTACACATGCGTGTTGTCCGCAGCCGTCTCGACAAAGCCGAGCGTGTCCACATAGAACGCCTGTGCCCGCGCAAGGTCGGTGACGAGGAACTCGATATGCCCGGCGCGTACGACCTTCCCGATCGCTCGCTCCGACATCGTACGCATATCCAGCCGCGTCGCCGCCTCAACTGTCGCCATGCCGCCCTCCTGACCATGACAAACCGATTGAACCGCAGCGACACAGAGGACGCAGGGGATGCAAAGAAAGCGCTACGAAGAAACCATTTCTTCCTTCCCTTTCTGCGTTCTCTGCGCTCTCTGCGTCGCTGCGGTTCATGTGGTTTCGATCCCTACTGCGCTGCGCCGAATTTCGGGATGTGGTGGTCGCCGAGGGCGATGGCGATGTTCTTCATGTCGCAATAGAACTCCCACGAGTAATGGCCGCCCTCGCGCCCGATGCCGCTCTCCTTCGCGCCGCCGAACGGCGTGCGAAGATCGCGGACATTCTGCGAGTTCACCCAGATCATGCCGCACTGGATACCCTGCGCCACCCGGTTCGCTTTGGCGACATCGCGCGTCCAGACATACCCCGCGAGGCCGTACTTCACATCGCTGGCAATCCGCACCGCTTCTTCCTCGCCATCGAAGGGGATGACGACGAGGACGGGGCCAAAGACCTCTTCCTGTGCGATCCGCATGCGGTTGTCCACATCCGCGAAGAGCGTCGGCTGCATGTAATTGCCCAGA
>JBBSFO010000408.1:0-5182 GCA_038238655.1 Thermomicrobiales bacterium
ATGAGATGCTGGAGAGCGGCCCCAGAGCGAACGATGGGGGAAGGAGGAACGTTGCGTACAGTCCAGAACCGCCAACGCAAAAATACTCCTTTGCACAATATCTGTCAAGTTTTTGCACACTATTTGTCGAATCGTATTTTGGGGGATTGAATAGAAGGGGCGATCGTGTTACCGCAACAAAAACGGACGGGGCGGTATTTGTCCCATCCGTATGACGCCCACTACGTCTCGGTCAGAACCACGCCGAGCACATTCGCACCGACCTGTTCGAGGGCGGCGAGGGCGCGCTGTGCCTGCGGTCGGCGTGTCCGCCCCTGCGCGATGAGCAGCAAGACGCCGTCCACGCGCGCGGCGACTGCCCGACTGTCCGCGACATCTGCAATGGGCGGCGCATCGAGGAGGACGACATCCGCCTGCGCACGCAATGCGGTGAGCAGCACGCCGAAGGCATCCGCCCCGAGCAAGTCGGCTGGGTTGGCCCCGCGCGTGCCCGCAGGCAGGAGCAACAAATTCGCTACTCCGGTCTCGACGACCGGCAATACAATTGTGCGATTGTCCTCGTCTGGGCCGAGGATCGCGGTCGCGATGCCCTCCGTCGCGCCGCCCTGCCCGAAAAGCACGCTCAGACTCCCGGCATGTGGCGCGCCGCGCAGGTCGGCATCCGCGAGGATGACACGTTCTCCGGCGAGCGCACATGCGATACCGAGATTGGCGACGACCGCCGCATGGTCACCAACCCCGCCGACATCCGCGAGCAGATAGACCCACCCACCCTCCCTTTTTCCGGCGTGCGGATCGAAGCGCAGGTTCGTTCGCAGCGCGCGGTACGCCTCGGCGGCGCTCCCGTCCGGCTCCCCGAGCATCACGAGCCGCTCCCGAAGCGTCCCCTCCGGCCCTGCCTTCGCCTCAATCATCTCACGCATCACCGTCTCCCTCTGACCGATTTAGAACTGATTGCAAAACCCATCGGCAATGAACCGCCAAGACGCCAAGGAGGCGCAGAGAAGAATGAGTCATTATTTCTCTTCTTGGCGTCCTTGGCGTCTTGGTGGTTCAATATTTTCCCTTATCGGTTCGCGCGGCGGCGGGGGATAGTGGCGACGACGGGCAGATGTAGGTAGCGCCCGACATCGTCCTGCCCTTTGAGTGAGTCATCCAGCGCCGCCGCGCCCATGACTACGATCAGCCCAAGCACGCCGCCAAGCACGAGGCCCGCCAGCGCCGTCAGTTTCGTGCGTGGGCCGTTCGGCGTTGCGGGCGACGATGGGCAGTTCGGCAACACCGACGGGCTGAACAGCCCGCCGGATTGCGCCGCGCAATCGAGGCTTGTCACGACCAGGCGGGGCGTCCGCACAGCGTTTTGCTGCGCGGACTGACTGAGTCGCTTGTCTTCCGCGTCCAGCGCGGCGATGTCACCCTTGTTCTTGTCCACGATGATGTGCGCCAGCGCCCCCACGATCCGCGCCGCCCGCGCCGGATCCTGATCCGTCATCGCAATCGCCACGGTGCGGTTATCGCGGTTGCTCCGAGTGACGGCGTAGTAGGCGAATGACGCATCACCCGGCTGCAAATAGCCTGAATTAACGGCGGATTGCACCGTATTCGGATTGTGGAGAAAGGGTTCCAGCGCCTGCGTCCAGTTTGCCGTCAGTTGGTCGGAAAAGTAGTCAATCGGCATCGAGGTGACCGCGAGACGGGTACTCGCTTCGTAGGTCTTCGGTTTACCGACCTGCGACGCATAGCCAATACCGCCCGCAATCACGGCAGCGAGAATTATCACCCACCAGCCGCGCCGGAGCACGCGCACATACACTTCAGGGCGCATCAGGCCGCCCTTCCCGCCCGCGCACGACGCGGAATCGCACCAACGACGGGCAGGCCAAGCTGATCCTCGATCTCGCGGCGGTCGTGAAGTCGAGTATCGAAAAGGTCAACGAGGAGTGCGATGAGCGTCGCCAGCAGCAACCCTGCGATCAACGTGCCAACCGCGACTACGCCCGCTTTGAGCGACTTAGCAGTTGCGGTTGTCGGGAGATTGATAATCGTGGCTTCCACCGGGCGGTTCGGGAAGTAACTCGGGGTGTTCGCCGCGAGTTCTTCCAGTGCCGCCTGCTCAATCGCCACGGAGCTGCTCGGGTCACCGGTCGTCGCATTGACGGTCAGCGCGCGAAAAACGCGCGACGCGGTGAGGGATTTTTGCACCTCCTCCGTGGGGTAATTCAGCCCTTTCTCTTGGAGCCGTTTCGCCACATTCCCGGCAAATTTACTGCCAGGGATAATCCGCACGAGATCGTCCGTCGCCGCCTCACTGGCGAGCGCGCGATAATAGTTGTCGTATCCCTGCGGCGTCGGCGGTTGCGGCGCGATACTCGTTACGGTTGTTTCGCCAACGGCGATGTACGACTTCGCCGTGTTCCGATAGTTGTACCCCGCCAACGCGAGCGCGAGGAGCGGTAAAACTACCAGCACCGACCACCGCCGCCGCACGACCGCCCAAAAACGCGGCAAGCGGGGGAAGGACGGAGGACTGGGTATCCCTACAGGAACGGAGGACTGAGTATCCATACTCTCCCACATTGCGGACTGCACGGTATGTGTGCCAGTAATTCCCGAACCACAGGGTGAGTCGAGCGCTCAGGACTTCCTCAGTCCTCAACCCCCATCCTGCCCAAAGGGCACCCGGAGTCCTTTCCCAGCTATCGTAGCGGCGCGGCGACAATACCGCAACCGCAGAGGGGAGCGTGCCTACTACTGGTGGAGCGAGAGGCCACGCACCACCTTGTCCATGATCTTCTTTTCCGCTCGGACTGCCAGCCCAACGATGGCGAGGTCCTCGCTGGAGCACGCACGGACGGCTGCACGGTTATCGCTATCATTGCCTGTTTGGAAAAGCTCCTCAGAGAAATTGCAAAGCGGAGGTCGCGGCTCCGCATTCGGTTATAGACTGTTCGCATCTGATCGGCGCTGCCGGAAAAAACGAGAACGGGCTGCCGGAACATCGGCAGGTAGGTGTTCCCCGATCCGTCTTCGTACTCTTCACCTACTACCCCGGTGACGGTGGCGGCAATGCCACTAACCGTAAAGGCCGTCACGTTGAGTTTCTGCTAGATCGGGAGATCATCACGCAGCACGACCGCGATGCGCGTATCGAAGATCATTTGGGGGCGATTGGCGAAAGGGAAAATATTGTACGCTAAGGGCGTTGCGTCTCTCGGTGCGATGGAACGTGCAACGGTACGGTGCACTGATTCTGCAACGCGATGCTGCACGGCGATCCTTGAGCGGTGCCCCGTCCCTTGGTTGGATGAACTGGTCAGATAAGGTTCGAGCCTGTTGATAAAGTCGAAGCCGAGCCTGAATTGGGTGTGAAAACACCCCGAACGGCCGCAAAATGGGCCGTTTCGTGACCAGATAGGCGCTCATTCGGGGAGATTTGGCACCTCATCGGGGATTGTCAACAGGCTCAGGTGTTACCGGACCCACCTGTCACTTTTAAGGCTTCGCGGCGATATTCTTCAGCGCTCTTCGTCGCCCGCCCCGCAGAGGACCAGCCTGATGACGAGGTTGTCTCGCCCCCTTCCGATCCCCCACAAAGAACGTGCAGAGCCCTCGGTGGTCGCCTGGTGCCATTGGTGTCTTGGTGGGTTCGATCCTCCTCCCTGCTTTGTATCCGCTACGACCCTGCGGTTCGATCGGTTTCCGCGTCGGCTGATCCGGCGGTGACGGGCGGGAGGCGGGCGAGCAGTTCGTTGAGGGCGGCGTAGCGGCGGTCGCGCTCCAGGAGCATCTGGTCGCGTTCCTCGGGGGTGTAGGTGAAGAAGCCCGCGCCGGTTTTGGTGCCGAGCCGTCCTTGCGCGACGAGGTCGTGGAGGATGGGGGGCATCCTGAACCGCTCGCCGTAGGCGCGCTCCATCGTCCCGGCGGCGCTCTCCCAGACATCGAGGCCCCCCATGTCGGCGATCTGGAAGGGGCCGAAGAAAGGCATCCGAAAGCCGAAGGTGCTGCGGCAGACCTCGTCCACCTCGCGCGGCGAGGCGAGACCGTCTTCGACGCAGGCGAGCGCCTCGCGGAACAGGGCAATCTGGATGCGGTTCGCGACGAAGCCCGGCGCACTGCGGACGACCGCCGGGCGCTTGCCGAGCGCGCGCAGGAAGTCCGCGACCCGCGCGACAGTGGTGGGGTCAGTCGTGTCGTGCGGGATGACCTCGACACCCGGCGTCCATTCGGGCGGGTTGAACCAATGCAGGCCGAGAAAGCGTTCGGCATTCAGGACATGCTCGGCGAGGTCGTCGATCGGGAAGGAGGAGGTATTTGAGACGATCACGGCGTCCGGCCGCGCCGCTTTGGAGAGGCGGGCGAGGAGGTCGTGCTTCAACTCCCGCTGCTCGAAGACCGCCTCGAAGATGAAGTCCACGCCATCCACCGTCGCGGCGAGGTCGGGGTTCGCAGTGACCGCCGCACACCGCTCCACCGCCTCCGGGGGCACGAGCCCTGCCGCCGCGTGGCCGCGCACGCGCTGCATCAGGCGGTCGTACGCCTGCGCGGTTGTCTCGGGCGAACGATCGGTGATCCGCACCGTCATCCCGGCGGCAGCGAACTGCTCCGCCGCACCCAGCCCCATCGTCCCCGCACCGACCACCGCGACGGTTTTCGGCCACGTCGGCACGCCCATTTCTTTCTCTGCCATTGTCTCCCCCTTCATCTATTGCCATCACGCCCTGCTCGCGGTGCATCGCCGCATCCGAAATATGGAACCGGGGACGAGGGCGTGATGGCCGGTGCCTGATTTCCACACCCGATCAGTTGCTCGTCCGCCTGTCGCATTCCCTGGTGCTTCAGGCGCGGATCTCATAGAAGATGTTGAACGGGTTGCCCGGGAAGTCCAGCCGCCGGAAGCGGGTGAATCCCGCCTCATCCGCCAACTCGTGCATCTTCTCCTCGCCCATGCACGTCCCGGTCCCCTCGCCCCCAACCGCCAGCGCCTGTGTCATGCAGTAGTTCGTGCTCACCGAGTAGCCGAACGCGCCGATGCCGAGCGGGTGATCGATGTTCCGCTGCAAATCGCCGTAAAAGTTGAACTCCAGCACGAAGTACGTCCCCTCGGGGTTGAGGGCCTTCTTGATCTCCTTGAGCGCGGGGCGTGGGCGCGGCATGTCATGCACCACGTCGAAGGTGGTGATCA
>JBBSFO010000409.1:0-5171 GCA_038238655.1 Thermomicrobiales bacterium
AAGATGGGCTACACCCTGATGCCGAAGGGGCCGGTGCGCCGTGCCGTCGCGTTCGGTGGCTCGAACTATGTCGTCTTCAAGGCCGCGAAGGATCAGGATGCGGCGAAGGCCGTTGGGAAAGACCGAACTTCCCCGTACTGGTCCACGCGCCTGATCTGGACGAGCTCCAACCCCGGCCACCGCGACGCCTTCGCGAGTGCGGAGCAGGCGCAGCGACTGAAGGACATCAAGTACCTCGACATCTCGACCGAGATGCTCCAGTATGGCATTTCGTTCCCCGCCATCCCGGAGAACTCGGACATCGTCAACCTGATCGTCCCGCAGATGATGCAGGAAGTGCTGACCAAGGCAAAGACGCCGCAGCAAGCCGGGCAGGACGCCGCCAAGAAGGTCAACGACATGATCGCCAAGCGGAAGTAGTTACGTAGTAACGAGTAACGAGTAACGAGTAGGGCGCTCCTCTCGTTACTCGTTACTCGTTACTCGGTCGGCATTGTTGACAATGCGAACCGTGAAATGTTACGTTTCTTCGCGTCGTGGAAAAGACGGTCGCGCATCGGTCCGTTGAACGATTCTGCGTTTCTCGGACGTGTCGCTGCGCAACAGTAGGGGTCTCCGAAGGGGGTCGAGATTGGCAACGGCGACGCGAACGCTCCGGAAACCGGGCGCGCCGGGTAGCACGAACATCTTGCAAGAAATGTGGCGCAGTCGCGGCGATTATATGTACGTGCTGCCTGCGTTGATCGTGATGGGCATTGTGATCCTGTATCCGCTGATCAAGGTGATCTGGCTCAGTCTTCACTTCACCTCGCCCTACGGCGGCCCGGAGCAATTCGTCGGGATTGACAACTACAAGGAGGCCGTGCAGGACGAGCATTTCGGCCTCGTCGTCAAGAATACGATTATCTGGACCTTCGCGAGCACGGTGATTGCTCTGTTCCTCGGCCTTGCGGTAGCGATCCTGTTATCGCGTCCGATCCGCTTTCGTGGCTTTTTCCGCAGCGTCCTGTTTATCCCGTATGTCATCGGTCAGGTGACAGCGGCGTTTGTCTGGAAGTGGATCTTTCACGCAGACTTTGGCGTGATCAGTGGCCTGCTGATCCAGATGGGCTTCATTAGCAAACCGATCAAGTTCATTGACTCTACGGGTCTCGTACTGCCTTCTCTCATCGCGGTCAATGTGTGGAAAGAGTTCCCTTTCGCGATGGTCCTGTTGCTCGCCGGGTTGCAGGCGATCCCCGATCAACTCTACAACGCCGCGAAGATTGACGGTGCGGGCCGCTGGCGCCGCTTCACCGACATTACCATCCCGCAGTTGATGCCCGTCATTACGGTCGCGAGCATCCTGCTCATCATCACGAACGTCAACGCTTTCACTATCGTTTGGGTGCTGACGGGTGGTGGCCCGGCGTATCGGTCGCAAATCTATATCACGCATGTCTACTCACAGGCCTTTGTCGGTAGCCCACATTTCGAGTTGGCCTCGGCGCTCGGCGTGATGGTCTTCTTCGCCTTGATGATCTTCGCCATCTTCTATGTCCGGGCATTGACCCGGCAAAGCCGCTCGAGCCGCGTCATCGAGGGCGACAGCGAAGTGTCGCTCGTCGGCGCAGGCGTTCCGGCAGGCGAATCAGCCGGTGGCAGTGAGTAGCATTCGCTGGCAAGAGGACAAAAACGTGAACCACCGAAGGCACAGAGAACACGGAGGGGAAGAAAGAGGAGATGAGAAGAAATTGTCGCAAGACACCGGTATGTATCTCCTGATCTCTTCTCATCTCTGTGTTCTCTGTGCCTTTGTAGTGAAGTATTTTCCCGGTCGGGAGGGGTAACGATGGCAGTTGTTGCGAGACCACTGGAAACGCACGTAGACACAGATCATGCGTCGCTGATTGCGCGCACGCGGCGGCGGCGAAAGATCGAGAACATTCTCATTGATAAGGTGCTGGCGTATGGCTTCTTAATCGCGATGTGCATCTTCGCGCTTTTTCCGTTCGCCTGGATGTTCAGCACCTCGATTAAGACTGCACAGGAGGCGTTCGTCATCCCGCCGCGCTGGATCCCGAACCACGTCACTTTTTCGGCGTACCGCGTGCTTTGGGATGCGAAAGCGGCGAACAACAACAACTTCCCGCGCTATTTCCTCAACAGCGCCATCGTCAGCCTCGGCACGATGATCCTTTCTGTGTTGATCGCGGTGCCGGCGGCGTATGCCTTCGCACGGTTCGTTTTTCCCGGCAAGAACTGGTTTTTCTATGCGATCCTCGGGCGGAACATGTTCCCGCTCGTCGTCTTTCTCGTGCCGCTTTTCCAGTTGATGGCCACGCTCAAGTTGCAGAACAACTACTTCGGCCTGATACTGGCGTATCTCACCTTCTCACTTCCGCTCGCAATTTGGCTTCTCAAGGGGTTCTTCGACAACATTCCGGTGGAGTTGGAGAAGGCGGCACGGATTGATGGCTGCACGCGCTTCGGGGCATTCTTCCGCGTCATCCTGCCGTTGACGATCCCTGGCATCGTCGCGACGGCGATCTACTCCTTCATCGGTGCGTGGAACGAATACATCTTCGCGACCACCCTGACGAGCGATCCGAAACTGCGTACGCTCCCCGTGGGGCAAGGGTTCTTTCTGACGGAGAACAGCTCCAACTGGGCGGGGCTAATGGCCGTTTCGCTCGTCATCAGCATCCCCGTTGTCGCGTTCTTCCTGCTCCTGCAACGCTACTTCATCCGCGCCCTCACCGAAGGCGCAGTCAAGGGATAGTAGATAGTAGACAGAAACGGCGGGGTCGTCGGTCGAGCATATGAGGAAGCGCGAACTTGCCCAGCCAGAATTACCGGGACCTTTTCGCATGGCAAAAGGCGATGGATCTGGTTGAATGTGTGTATCGAGCAACGCGCAATTGGCCGAAGGAGGAGATGTACGGACTGACCAATCAGGTACGGCGAGCGGTCGTTTCGGTTCCCGCGAACATGGCCGAGGGGCAGGGACGCAACAGCACAAGAGAGTTCGTCCGTTACCTTTCCATTGCGATGGGATCGCTATCTGAGGTAGAAACGCATATCTTGATCGCTCAACGGCTTCGATATATGGACGCGCATACATGCGACGAATTGCTTGCCCAGACGGCGGAAGTCGCGCGTATCACTCACGGATTAAGTCGCAGCTTGAAGGGGTCGCAAGACTGACTACTGACTACTGTCTACTGGAGGACTCGATGGCGGAAGTGGTATTGACGGATGTTGTCAAAACGTACGGCACGGTGACTGCGGTGGACAACATCTCATTGACGATGGAGGATGGCGAGTTCGTGACGCTCGTCGGGCCGTCCGGCTGCGGCAAGACGACGACGCTCAATTTAATCGCGGGCTTGCTGGACATCACGAGCGGGACCATCGCGATCGGCGGGCGGGTCATCAATGATCTCGATCCGAAGGATCGCGACATCGCGATGGTTTTCCAGAACTACGCTTTGTATCCGCACAAGTCCGTCTATGAGAACCTCGCCTTTCCGCTGAAGATGCGTGGTGAAAAGAAGGACGAGATTGAGCGCAAGGTGCGTGCGGCGGCGGACAGCCTCGGTATCAAGGAATTGCTCGACCGGCGTCCGCGCGAGCTTTCCGGCGGCCAACAGCAGCGCGTTGCGCTCGGTCGTGCGGTCGTGCGGAATCCGCAGGTCTTCCTGATGGATGAGCCGCTCTCCAACCTCGACGCTAAGCTGCGCGTCCAGACGCGAGCGGAGATCAAGCGGCTGCACCGCGACCTCAATGCGACCGTTGTCTACGTCACGCACGACCAGTTGGAAGCGATGACGATGAGCGACCGCGTCGCCGTGATGGGTGGCGGGAACGTCCACCAGTACGGCACGCCGCTGGAAGTCTTCGACACGCCCGCCGATCTCTTCGTCGCGTCGTTCATCGGCTCCCCCGCGATGAATATTCTGCGCGGCACCTTGCAGCAGGATGGCGCGCCGATGGTGCGCGTCGGGTCGAGCCGCTGGCCGTTGCCGCAGCGTCTCTATGCCGCTGCGCAGGCGATGAATGCCGGACCGGAAGTGGCATACGGTATACGGCACCGCGATCTCACCATTAGCCGCACCGAGATGCCGAGCAGCGTGCGCGGCATCGTCTATGCTGTCGAGCCGACGGGCGACATTACGTTTGTCCATGTGCGGGTCGGCAATGACCAAATCGTCGCGAGTGTCGAACCGGACGTGGACTTCTCGCCGGATGAGGATGTCTGGCTTGCACCCGATCTCAACCGCCTCCACTTCTTCGATGGTGCCACCGGTTTGGCGATCCGGGACAAAATTACCTCTCCCGGTCAGATGGCGCGGGCCAACTTCGCCAGTGAGGCGATGGCGGTCGAAGACGCCCCGATTGTCCTGGCACCCCCGCCGGTCATTGGCACGGGAACCTAACCCCCAGCCCCTTCCCGACACGGGAAGGGGAGCGCGCCTCCGATAGATCGAGGCATTCAGGGAACATCACGGCATTACGATGAGTCACCCCTTCCCGTGTCGGGAAGGGGCCGGGGGTTAGGTAGAAGAGGAGAACAGCGATGGAGCAACGGTTCGCACGGCGCGGTATCTTGAAACTGGCGGCGGGTTCGGCGGCGGCGGCGCTGCTCGCGGCCTGCGGTGGAGGCAATGCCGCCACCAATACCCCGAGCACTGCTGGTACGAAACCGACCGCACCGGCGGCGACGCTGGCCGGCGGGACGGGCGGGCAGACGCCGATAGCGGCGACCTCTGCCCCGGCAGCAACGACCGCATCGGGCAGCGCGGTCGCCGCGAATGCGACGCGACCGGTCGGTTCGGTTGTAGCGAATGCGACCTCGCCCGCCGCCGGTACCCCCGTGATTAGTGCGATCGTGCAGGTGCCACTCAGCCCACCGAACACGACCGTTAAAGGCAACGTCCGCTACTGGCAGACGACTTACGACACACCTGAGTTGCCGAGCGCCAAGTATCACGAACAGTGGGTGACCTCGCTCAAGACGACGTTACCCAATGTTGCCTTCAAGGAAGAGCAGCAATCGTACAACGATCTGCTTGATAAGTTGCGCGTCGCCCTGAAGGCCGGTCAGGGGCCGGATGTGGCCGTGCTGCCGCTCCTTTGGATACCGGAGTTCTCTGCGCAGGGTGCGTTGGTCGAGATCAACCTCCCGGAAC
>JBBSFO010000410.1:0-5157 GCA_038238655.1 Thermomicrobiales bacterium
ATAGTTGACCATGGGGGTCGAGTAGTAGTGGAACAGAAAACGTGTCTAAGCGGTTGGGGGGCATAACAGCGGAGGCTGGGTTGATGAGAGCACCTGCAGGGCAGCGCTGCTATGGCGCGCTGTCCCACGGCAGAAGGTCGGAGAAGGCTGTTTTTGCCCAACCCCCATAAATGTAAAATCAGCCCAAGGGTTCGTCAAACTCCTCCTGCAGCACCTTGCTCCAGTACTCTGGATCGCTGTAGCGAGCGGCCAAGGCGTCAAGATCCACGACGGACACGCGGGGACTGAATTCGATGGCCCCGAACAGATTGACGTGCTGCCAGGCAACCGGAGAAATGCCGCGCAGAAGGTCGATCGCCTGCTGGTCGCCAGCAGCGCATTTTTGCTCGTAGACCTTGGACAGCAACGCCGTATTGTAGTAGATGATCGCATTGGTGATTAGGCGCGAGCATTCGTTCCAGATTTGCTGCTCGGCTTCGGTTTTGACGCGGAACTTCCCTCCGTTGACAAAAGCAACGGCGCGCCGAAAGCGATGATAGGCTTCTCCTCGGTTGAGCGCCTGTTGCACACTTTGGCGTAGGTTGACATCATCCACGAAGTCGAGGAGATAGAGTGTCCTGCACAGGTGTTCGAGTTCCCACAGGGCTTTGCGCGTCTGGTTCTGCCGGACATAGCTGGCGAGTTTGCGCACCACTGTGGACTGGGTCACGTCCTTCTGCGCCAGCGAGGCCAGGATGCGCTGAATAGTGGGCCATTCTCTGACGATCAGGGTCTCGTTGACTTGCCGCGCGGGTTTGATCAGCCCCTCGCCGTCCTGGCTCGGAGGCTTGAAGCCGACCAGCGTGTCCATTTTCTTGTGCAAGTCGCGGTAGCGGGGTGCAAAGCGATAGCCGAAGACATGCAGGATCCAGAAGTTGACCTGGTTGGTCCCGTGCGTATCGGTCGAGTGTCGATCCGGCTTGACGTCGGAGGTATTGTTGTAGAGCACGTCGAAGACATAGTGGCTCTCATGCTCGTGCGTGCCGATGATCTTGGCGTTGATGGGCACGTGATTGGCCACCAGGGTATAGGCGCTCACTCCTTTGTGCAGCCCGAAGTACTTGGGCGCATGCCGCGCATTGATCGTATCGATCTGCGTTTCGAAGCGCTGACCGTCGCTGCTGGAGTGCAGGACATCCTGAATATCGTAGAGGGAGAACACCGCTAGCCGCGCCGTCGCATTCGTGATGGCATCATTGGCGGCGTGCAGGGTTTCCAGGCGCAAGTAATTGCGCGCCGCCGTCATCAGCGCGGCGTAACTGAGGCCGCAGACATCGGCCATTTTCCACAGGCCCATGTTGGTCCCCAGGGCGACAATGCAGGCGAGGATCGCGCGCGTATCGGGGTCGTGTGTGACGTAGCGGTCGAGGAGATGGGTGAATGCGCCCAAGAAGCCGGTCTGCTCCGCCACAAACCACAGCAGGTCAGCAATCCCAATCCCGGGCAAGCGATCGTAGAAGGGGCTATTGACAGACTCCTCCGTCTGCGGATACAGGAGTGTCCAGCGCCGCTTCTGGGCGGAGCCCGTGATCTTGATGTGCTGGTTCTCCCCGCTGGCGATGCGTTGGTTGACCGCGTGGAACTTGGCGTCGAGGGTCTCGCGGAAAGCCCGCAGCGTGTCTTGGATGGGGGCGAGCAAGAGAGGCGCGCCGATCTCGTGCAAGATCGTCTCTTTGTCTTGCCAGCGCGCATCGCTGATCAGGTCATCCTCGAAACGGCGGAACTCGGTACTCTCCCGGACAAAGACGTCCCCCGCCTCCAGGGCGTTGCGGAGCAGGCGGTAGACCAGGAATTCGTAGCGATCCACCTCCAGCCGCCGCCCTTTGCCGGCTCCTTTGGCGAACAGGTAACGCTGCAATGTTTTCGGGATGAGTGTCGTCGGGAAGAGCGCTGGGTTGGTCTGCCGTGGCGATTTGTCGTGCCGCAATAGGCCCTGCAGGAAAGCGATTCCCTCGAGCAACGGCGCGTCCACCACCCGTCCCACAAAATCCAGGTCAGAGAACAGGTGCCGCAGATTGCGTTTGAACGTCGGCGACAGGGTGGTGTAGTAGGACCACTCAAAGCCGGTCTTATCGAAGGCAATGTTGCGCATGTAATCGGACACCGCAGGGAAGCGTGCCGGATCGAGCAGCGCGAAGGCTTTCTCCTGCACGGTCAAGAAGGGAACATCACCTGGGATCGAGGTATCGACAAAAAGACTGAGGACCTGTCCTGCCGCCTGAAGGGACTCTCCTACCTCGGTGACCGCGCGTTGTCTGGCTTCCTCTGCCGCCTGCTTGGCCTGCTGCTCGTACTGATCGACCAGGTGAATGAAGGCCTCAATGAGCGTGTCGTTGATTTGGCCGAAGCGATAGTAAGCGAAACACAGCAGGTACAGGCGTGCCGTGGCCAGCGGCATACGTTGGAGCTTGTAGACGGTGTAGAACTTGACGAGCGAGGCGTAGTATTTGCCGCTTTCCGTGGAGATGCCTGCTGTCGCGAGGAAGGTCTGGGCAAAGTCGTAGAGTGGTTGAAAGAACGTGCGGCGCGCGACTTCCTGACGTAATGCCTTGTAGCTGAAGTCACTGGCCTCGCGTTTTAAGGTGCTAATCCGGTAGACCGTTTCATGAGCGTCCAGCAGGGCATCGATCTGGTGTGCGATCGTCGGTGGCAGCGCTTGCCCAAGAAGCTGCGTGAGACGATGGAGCTCCCGCGTCACCACTCTTCCCACCAGATCCTGCAGCACGGTGTAAGGCGGAGCGACAATGCGTTGGGTGGCCAGGTAGTGCAGCACCTCGCGCAAGACATAGAGGGGCTGGGTGGATAGCAGGGCGATCCGCTGCGCTTTGTGCTCCAGGTCCCCTCGGGCAGCACGGTCACACCGGCGATAGGCGAAGAGCGTGAGGATGGTCTGCTGTTGAGCCAGGCGCGTGGGTCGGGAGAGCGGAGTGAGGAGATCAAACGACTTGCCGGGCAAGTACAGAGTACGGACGTAGCGGAGATCCTCGGAGACCATCTCCGCGTCGTACAGGAAGAACTGCCGCTTGGCTTTGAAGTAGCCCAGTTGCAGCGTCAGATGCACGGCGACCGCAGGCGTGTGCGCCTCGACAGCGGCGCGTTCCGGGGGGCTCAGGTCAAAATAGATCTGGCGTTCCTGCGCGGTGAAGCGTGGCAAGCCGTACAGCGCGTCGATCTCCTTGGTGGTCAGGATTGACAAACGGTGCGCGTCTTGGCTCATCCCGCGCGGACTTTCACCCGTGCCGCAGGTACTGGTAGAGTGTCTCGCGACTGATGCCGAACTCGCGGGCAATCTGCGCCTTCGCCTCGCCCGCGGAGACCCGACGGTGGAGCTCGGTGACCTGGCCTGCGGAGAGCGCCTTGGTGCGGCCGCGATAGACGCCATGCTGTCTGGCGAGCGCGATGCCTTCCCGCTGGCGTTCCCGGATGAGTGCCCGCTCGAATTCCGCGAAGGCGCCCATAACCGAGAGCATCAGATGGGCCAGCGGTGAGTCGTCGCCGGTGAACCGCAGGTTCTCTGTGACGAACTCGATGTGCACACCGCGTGTGGTGAACATCTGCACAATGCGCCGCAAGTCATCGAGGTTGCGGGCCAGCCGATCCATGCTATGGACCAGCACAGTATCGCCCTCACGGACGAAGGTGCACAGCGCCTCCAATTGGGGGCGCAGCGTGTCTTTGCCGGAGGCTTTGTCCGTGAACACACGATCCAACTGGATCGTCTCTAATTGACGTCCGGGGTTTTGGTCGAAGCTGCTGACGCGCACGTAGCCGATCCGCTGCCCACTCATATCTGGTCTCCGCCGCGATAGTGTCAGGATAAGGTCTTAGACCCTCGTCAGGACGTGTCAGAATAGACGCAATGAGGCCCTAATCTGACACCCACGCGACTATCCCCTGACGTCCGGGTAGAGTATACCCTACCTGGACAGGGCTATACGGATGCAGCACGGGGTGCCTCGACACTGGTGACACGACAAGGGTGCGGAGCCATCAGTAGGAGAAGACCGTGCGCCCTGATGCGAACGCGACACGGGGTATACTGAGGCATGAGCGACGAGGAAATTCCCTTAACGGGGGGTAACATCACCCCCATCGTGCGGGTGGGGGCGACGGTTCGCCGCGCAACGGGTCCCTGGACACCCGCGGTCCACACCCTGCTGCGCCACCTTGATGCTGTGGGCTTCACGGGGGCGCCCCGGGTCTTGGGGCTGGATGAGCAGGGCCGCGAGATCTTGACCTATGTTGTGGGCGACGCGGGCTATTACGATGATGAGCGGACAGTCCCGCCGCATCTATGGTCTGATAGGGTGCTCACCGACGCCGCACACCTGCTCCACCGGTTCCATGCCGCGACCAGCAGCATGCCGCCCGTGGCCGGGGCGGCATGGCAACTGGTCTATCCCGACGCTGCCCAGCACGAGGTGATCTGCCATAACGACTTTGCTCCCTACAACTGCATCTTTGTCGCGGGTCGCTTGGTGGCTATCATCGACTTCGACATGGCCGGTCCAGGACCGCGCGTGTGGGATGTGGCCTACGCGGCGTACCGCTTCGCGCGCCTGGGAGACACCGACCCGGACCTCCGGGAGCAAGGGCGCCGCTTGCGGCTGTTCTGTGATGCCTACGGCTTAGAGGACCGCGCCACGCTGGTGGAGACGATTGAGCGGCGCGTCGAGGCCGTGGCCGCGATGCTCTTGGCGCGGGCCGCAGCAGGGGATGCTGCGTTCCAGCTCCATGTGGCCGAGGGCCATGTCGCCGGCTACTCTGCCCATGCAGCTTTCCTACGGCGCCACCGGAACGCCTTGCAAGCCGCAGTGTCGGCGCCCTTGCGGTAGCGCCCTGTCCTACACGGGACCCTCGCACGAAGAACCTGTAGCCCGATTTTACACTAGTGGGGGATGGGCAAAAACAGCCAAACTGGTGAGTTGGACGTCGGCAACATCACCCGGCAGGACACGAGCCGCCACCGCTTGGAGCGCGGGATAGGGGGCCGGTGTCATGGTGAGCGTGATGGCTCGGCCCGTCACAGGCCGGTGGATGCGCAGGCGCAGCGTCGCCGGGCCATCAAGCGGGGCCAGGGCTGCCTGGTCCGCCACGCCCTGGACAAACGGCGGATAC
>JBBSFO010000411.1:0-5141 GCA_038238655.1 Thermomicrobiales bacterium
AAGCGGCATTCCAGTTGGGTGATCGCGCGACGGCAACATTGACGGCGTTGACAACGCTCGTCGGTGGGCCGGGCACGGCGGTGGCAGGGGGCACAAGTGCGGCGATGATGGACCTGAAAGCGGGCCAATACCTGCTCGCCTGCTTCATCCCCGGTCGCGATGACATCCCGCACGCCGACAAGGGGATGGTGCTCCCTTTGCAGGTGACCGCCGCGACTGCACCGGCTATGCCCGCTCCCGCCACGCAGGGTATGGTCGTGATGAAGGAATTCTCGTACGCTCTGTCCGTTAGCACGCTCCCGGTAGGCAGAAGCATGCTTGCGATCGTCAACGAAGGGGCGCAGCCGCACGAGTTCGGACTGCTCCGCCTCGCGCCTGGCAAGAGCGCCGCCGATGTGACGGGGTATTTCGCAGCGACGCCCACCGGGCCGCCACCATTCAGCGCCGCCGGAGGGCTGACCGCCCTCAGTCCGGGGCAGCGCGGCATCGCGGCGCTCGATCTCACGCCGGGTAATTACGCGGCGATCTGCTTTCTCCCTGATGCCGCAAGCGGCAAGCAACATCTCCAACTCGGCATGATTGCGGGCCTGATCGTTGCATGAGAGTAACGAGTAACGAGAGGTAATCCGCACCCTCTCGTTATTCGTCAGACGCGGGCGAATTTCTGGAACGTGTGGCAGCCGTCCGGCACCAATCCGGGGCGGACGCCCATCGTGTACGTCACTTCGCCCACATACAGAGCGCCGTGCGAGTCCACGCAGAGATCGTGCGGCGCGACGAAGTTGCCCGGCGCGCAGCGATCCATCCCGCCCCAGCGCGCCAGCACGGTGCCCGCCGCGTCATAGACGCTGACGCGGCCCGGTCGCTCATCCTCAATCGCCCCGAGACGTGGGGAATGGTCGCCGGGGCGATGTAGGAGTTCGGCGACGTAGATCAGTCCGTCGCGGCCAACGACGACATTCGTCGGGCGTTGCACATCGTGCCACTCGCTGAGGTACGCGCCGTCCGGGCTGAAGAACTGGATGCGGTCGTTTTCCCGATCCGCGATCAATACGCGTCCATCGGCGTCCACGGCGACGCCGTGCACGAGGTTGAACTGCCCCGGCCCGGTCCCCGGCTCGCCCCATGACTGGATCAACGTCCCATCCGCGCTGAAGCGGTGGACGCGCGCATTGCCGTAGCCATCGCTGACATACAGCTCGCCACTCGGCGCAATCGCGAGATTCGTTGGCCGATTGAAAGGCGGGCCACCATGCGTAATGCTCGCCAGCGAGCGCCCGTCGTAGCCGGTATCGGAGGCGACGCCGACCGTGCCGATCGTCTGCAGGAGTTCGCCGTCGGGCGTGAACTTGAAGATCGCTTCCTTGCCCTCGTCCACACAGTACACGGAGTCGTCCGGCGCGATGGTCAGGCCATGCGTGCGCGGGGTGAAAAAGTCCTCACCCCAAGAAGCGACGAATGAGCCATCCCGGTTGTAGACGATGACGCGCGATTCCCGCCGGGTATACAGGAAAACCCGGTCGTGCGAATCGGTAGCCACGCCGACCACATCGGCGTGGTGGAAGCCTTCGGGCAATTGCTCCCACCCCTCGACCACCTCGTAGCGCGGATTGCCGGTTGTGCTCGTCATGCCATTCCCTCCTTCGTGCGTGCTGAGTGCTGAGGACTGAGGACTGAGGACTGAGTATACGCGATTGCATTCTGGTAGCGTGGGCTTTCATCATGCGTCTTGGTCCACGCTCATACGCTGGAAAGCCTGGGCCATCCGCTCAGTCCTCAGTCCTCAGCCCTCCGTCCATTACCGTCAGTGCAGGCAAATCCTGCTCGCGCACCAGCGTGTTGAAGCGCGGCACCTCCCGACCGAAAAGGGCATCCAGTCGTTCCAGTTGCCGGTCGAGGCGATCCGAAACAGCGGCGAATACCTCGGACGACTGTTTGGTCGGCGCGGCGTCCGCGCCTGTCACGACGCCGAGCAGCGTGCCGAGTTTGACATTGAGTTTGGAGGGCGCCGTCAGCGCGTCTCGCGAGGACTTCCAGCGCGTCTGCACCAATTCTTCCTCGACACTCGCCAATGCTTCCTTCAGTCCTTTCGCCGCCTCGACGAGGGCTGAGGACGGGGAGGGCGGTTCGAGCACCGCCCCTACGCCCTGCCTGCTCGCTCGCTGCTCCCAGCTCTCTACCTGGGCGCGCAGTTCGCGAATTTGCATGATCGCGTCGTTCGTTTCCGACAGTTTGTCGCGGATTTGCAGGGCGAGCGCGAACTGGGCGCGGAGATCATCGTCGCTCGCCGTCACGCGCGGGTCCTTGCGAATCTCGAACGACTGCACCGATGATATATCCCCGACCGTCAGGCGCACCTGGTACGTGCCGGGAGGCGCGAGCGGACCGGCGACGCCGCTGGAGCGATAAATGGCGTTCTCGACATTGCGCGCGTCCGGGTAGCGCATGTTCCAGACGAAGCGGTTCAACCCCGCTTCTTTCGGTGCGGGTTTCTCCTCCGCTGCACCGCGTGTGTCCTTCTTTTTCTCGGCTTGCGCCGCCTGCTCGTCGGGCTTGCTCCGATAGGTTTTGATCTCGTTGCCTTCCTTGTCAAGGAAGGTGAGGGTGAGTTCGCCTGCCGGTTTCTCGTGGAGATGGTAGTAGATGACCGCCCCATCCGGGGGATTCTGCCCGGCGTCGAGCAGTTTCTGGCCTTTTTCGCCGTTCGGTCGAGTGATCGGACGGAAGGTATAGGTCGTCGTGCCGACGGGTTGGTACGTTTTGCCCGGCCCCGCGCCGCCCTCGAAGCCGCGCAATGTCCGGTAGCGTATCGCCGGTCGTGGCGCGAACAGGTGCGCGCCCTCCGCCAGCACATCGGGCGTCATCGCGTAGAGCGGCGTCAGATTGTCCATGATCCAGAAGGCGCGTCCGTGCGTCGCCACGACCAGGTCCTGATCCTTGACGAGCAGATCGTGGATCGGCACGACGGGCAGGTTGAGCCGGAATGTTTGCCAGTGCGTGCCGTCATCGAAGGAGATGTACACCCCCGCCTCGGTGCCCGCATAGAGGAGGCCGCGCCGGTTCGGGTCTTCGCGGATGACGCGGGCGAACTCGTCCGCCGGGATACCCGCGACGATCTTCGTCCACGTCGCGCCGTAATCGCTCGTCTTGTAGAGATACGGCGCGAAATCATCGTGCCGGTGGCGATCCACCGCGACGTAGGCGGTCGCGGCGTCGTGCGGCGACGCCTCGATGATGCTGACGAGCGACCACGTCGGCATGTCGGGTGGCGTCACGTTTTGCCAACGTTTGCCGCCATCGCGGGAAACGTGGATCAGCCCGTCGTCGGAACCTGCCCAGAGGACACCCCGCTCAATCGGCGATTCGGCGAACGCGAAGATCGTGCAGTACCAGTCCATGCCGTTGCTATCTATGGTGATCGGTCCGCCGGACGGCTCCTGTTTGGTCGGGTCGTTGCGCGTCAGGTCGGGCGAGATCAGTTCCCAACTCTGCCCCTCGTCCGTCGAGCGGTGGACGAACTGGGAGGTGATGTAGAGCGTATCCGCATCGTGGGGTGAGATGACGATGGGGAAGGTCCACTGGAAGCGGTACTTCACGTCCTTCGCGCCCCAACCCGCCGTTTCCTCGGGCCAGGCGTGGATATTCTGCCGCTGGCCGGTACGGTGATCGTAGCGGGTAATCATCCCGGCGAAGTTGCCCGCGAAGATGATGTTCGGGTCGTCGGGCCGGACGGCGATGTAGCCGCTCTCGCCGCCGCCGACCTCGTACGTGTCCACCTGGGTGATTGCGGCGAGTTTCGCACGGCTCGGCACGCTGATCGTCGAGTTGTCCTGCTGCGCGCCGTAGAGGCGATACGGTATCTGATTGTCCACGCTGACGTGGTAGAACTCCATCGTTGGCTGGTTGTAGATCGTGGACCACGTCTCGCCGCCGTTGAACGAGACGGTCGCGCCGCCATCGTTGCCCTGAATGATCCGCTTCGGGTATTTCGGATCAATCCAGAGCTCGTGGTAGTCGCCGTGCGTGCCCGGGACCTGCACGAAGTTCTTGCCGCCATCGGTGGATTTCCATGCATTGAGATTCATGATCCAGACCGTCTCCGCGTCCTGCGGATCGGCGAAGACGTGCATGTAGTACCACGGTCGCTGCCGCACCTCGCCACCCTCGTTGACACGCTGCCACGTCTCGCCGTAGTCGTCGGAGCGCGCGACGCAGCCATCCTTCGCCTCGATGATCGCCCAGACACGGCCCGGTTTGGCGGGGGAAGGGACGATGCCCATCCGGCCAAGCACTCCTTGCGGCAGTCCCGGCTTGCGGCTGATCTCTTCCCAGGAGTCGTCGCCATCCATTGAGCGGAAGAGGCCGCTGCCCGGCCCGCCGCTGATCAGTTCGTGCGCGCGGTGAACGCCCTCCCAGAAGGCGGCATAAAGGATGCGCGGGTTCGTCGGGTCGAGTGCAAGGTCCACGACGCCCGCCTCGGGGCTGCGAAACAGCACCTGCTCCCACGTCCCGCCGCCGTCTTTGGAGCGATAGACGCCACGCTCCGGGTTCGACCCATGCGCGTGCCCGAATGCGCCGACGTAGACGAGGTCGGGATTTGTTGGGTGGACGCGCACCTTGCCGATATTGCGCGTCTCGATCAGCCCGCAGTGTTTCCATGTCCGGCCGCCGTCGGTGGATTTGTAGACGCCGTCGCCGTGCGAGACATTGCTGCGGATCGTGGATTCGCCCATGCCGACGTAGATCACATTCGGGTCCGATTCGGCGACGGCGAGCGCGCCGACCGACGCGCGCTTGAAGAAGCCGTCCGAGATGTTCTCCCAGTAGGTGCCGCCGTCCTCGGTCTTCCAGATGCCGCCGCCCGTCGAGCCCATGTAGAAGGTCGCCAACTCCGTCGGGTGCCCGGCGACGGCGATCACCCTGCCCCCCCGGAACGGCCCAATCGAGCGCCAGTTGAGCGCCTTCAGCGCCGCCGGATCAACCCCCGCCATCATCTGCTCGTCCGCTGCTTCCGCCATCCCACTTCCTCTCTACATCCCCAACACGCGGCGGGGTCTGAAACCGGATCTACGCAGAGGACGCAGAGGCGCAGAGAGCGCAGAGGAAATATGAATGCAGGCTTCTTTTCTTTTGTCTCTTCT
>JBBSFO010000412.1:0-5139 GCA_038238655.1 Thermomicrobiales bacterium
CCAGTAACGAGTAACGAGTGGCCCCGTTCTTCTCGTTACTCGTTACTCGTTACTCGTTACTTCGCCTTTGGCGATCTCCTGGATGATTTGCGCGCCGAGGTTGGCGGCAGGGAGGCCACGGAAGAGAAAGGCGAGGTTAACGACCGCGTTCATCTCCTCCCAGGTCGCTCCGGCGCGACGGGCGGCGATGGCGTGGAGGCGCGTCGCGTCCGACAGCAGGCCGAGCAGGATGCCGAACAGCATCAGTTGCGACGTCTTCACATCGAAGCAGGCGGGGTACATCGCCCGCGCTCGCATTTCCTCCTGCATTCGCAGCAGTTCAGGGTCGAGCCGCGCCAGCAAATCCGTGCGCGCCTGAATGCGCGGCGGCACGAAGCCGATCAATCCCGTGTAGAAATCGCGGTATTCCTCCACCACGCTCTCGTCAATTTGCCGCTCGGGAAATGGCTCCATCGTCACTCCTTGAGTAACGAGCACAGACGAATCCCTCGGTACTCGTTACTCGCTACTCGTTCCTTCCCCATATCCACGGCGGGACGGTCCAGCCGTTCAGATCGTACTCGCTCATGCATTGATCCGCGAAGGAGGTGAAGGAATTCAAGTGGCCCCGTGTGCGGGCGAAGTTCAGCAGGTCAATGCGGATCTGCTCGTTGTTGCCGGAGTAGTTGCGTTCGTACAATTCGTGCCGCGCGCCGAACTCGGTGCCGATGGCGTCCCAGACGAGTTTGAAGAGTTTGACGCGCTCCTCGGCGGTCGTCTCGGAGCCGCGATAGTATTTGTCAATCAACGGGCGCAGTTCCGGGTTCTGCAAATCCTTGTAACTCGACGGCGCGACGAGCGGGCTGCCGCCGAGATACGTTTCGAAGAGCAGGTGGATTGCCGCCCAGCATTGGTGCGAGAAGAGACGCAGCGTCGCGGCGTTCTCGACTTTCGGGATCACCGAGTCTCCGGGGCCGGGCATCGGGTCGGCGCACATCGCGGTGGTGAGCGCCCAGATCAGGTTGCGCCAGCCGATCACCTCGCCGAGCGCGACCTGCACGCCGCGAAACTCGTCCGTGCCGTTCGCGGCGATTCCCTTGGCGAACAACCCGGCCATGAAATCGAGCTTCGTGCCGAGGCGCACGCCGGATTGGAGGTTGTAGCGGCTGAAGAAACCGGACTCGCGATAGAACGCGTTCGCTTTGACGACATCGCGATAGACGAGCACGTTCTCCCACGGAATAAAGGCGTTGTCGAAGATCAGCACCGCGTCATTCTCGTCGAAGCGGCTGGAAAGCGGGTGGTCGAAGGGGCTGATCGCCTTGTCCTCGTACGAGTTGCGACAGAGCAGCGTCGCGCCTTTTGTGTCCATGTCCGCGATGAAGACGAGGGCGAAATCCTCCGCCTTGCCCTTTTCGAGGTTGGCGGAACTATTCTGCGCGACGAACGTGGCGTGCGTGATCGCCGAACCGGTCGCCAGCATCTTCGCGCCGCTGACGATAATCCCGTCGTCCCGTTCCTTGACGAGGTGGATGAAGACGTCCGCGACTTCGTGGATCGGCTTCTTGCGGTCCACCGGCGGGTTGACGAGCACATGATTGAGGAAGAGGCCGCGCGAGGCGTACTTCTTGTACCACGTGAGGGCATTGGCGCCGAATGGGGCGTAGAAGTCCGGGTTCGCGCCGAGGCTCGCCATAAAGGCGGCTTTGTAGTCCGGCGTGCGGCCCATAAAGCCGTAACTGAGGCGCGCCCACGCTGCGATCGCCTCGCGCGCGTCGAGCAGTTCCTGCGCCGTCTTCGAGGGCTGGAAGAACTTGTGCGTGCGGATGCCGTAATCGTCTACCTTGGTCAGCAGATCGCGCTGCGCCGGGTCGTGGAGCGAGTCGTAGAGCCGGGTGATCGAGCGCGCAGCGTTGCGGAACGCGGGGTGCGTCGTCACATCCGCGACGCGCTCGCCGTAAATGTAGACCTGTCGGCCATCCTTGAGGCTTTCCAGATACTCGTCGGCGGTCATGATGTCGTTGATTTCGGCGCCGGGTGTGGAATGCTCGTCGGTTGTCGTCGCGGTCGCCACCCCTGCCTCCTTTCATTCCCTGATCGTCCCGTGTTCGGGCAGCGTAGCAGGTCAGCGGCATCGCGACAACGCAGGAAAGAAACCGATTGAACCGCAGAGACGCAGAGGACGCAGAGAAATGCGAGAAGAAAAAGAAAGCGACCTATTCATTTCCCTCTCTTCCCTCTCTGCGTCCCTGCGGTTCAATCGGTTTCGCGAATTTCCCGCAGGTGGCGCTGGAATTGGAAGCGGTTTTCCAGGAGTGGCAGATCGGTGACGAAGCGCGGCGCGACGTAGATCGCCTCGACTTTCGCGACAATCGTCGTCATCTCGCCCGCCGCGCGCGCTTCATCGAAGGCCGCGACGAATTCCGGGATCGTGCGGACGGTCGTGGCGCGCGCGATGCCCGCCGCGCGGGCCATCCCGGCGATGTCGGTGCCGGTCGCAGTCGCGGTCGGGAAGCCGCCGACAGAGAGCAGGCTCTCGTTGTCGAAGACGATATGCACGAGGTTGTTTGGGTGGTAGCGTGCCATCGTCGTCAGGCTGCCGAGATTCATCAGGATCGAGCCGTCGCCATCGAGCACGACGACGGGCAGTTCCGGTCGCGACAGGGCGATGCCGAGGCCCATCGAGGAGGCGAGGCCCATCGAGTGTTGCATGTAGAAGAAATTCGGTCGGTGGCCGAGGTGCTGCATCTCCCACGCCACGGCTCCCATGATCGTGACGACGATGGACTCCTTGAGGTGCGGGTAGATCGCTTCGATCGTTTCCATCCGCTGCATGATGCTACTCCTCCCACATCAGGTCGCGGCACAAGAGGAGCGCGACGGGCTTCAGGGCGGATTCCGCGAGCGCCTGCGCCTTGCGGATGCGCGACGCGACATGATCGGGATGGTCGAGCATCTGATACGGGATGCCGAGGGTGCGCAGCACGCCCTCCGTCACGCCGCCGCCCTGCGTCTGCCACGGGTCGCGCTCCCCGAACTCGCCGCGGTACGAAATCAGCAGGAGCAAGGGAATCTTATACAAATGTGCGAGCGTGACGATGCCGTTGATGCTCTGGAGGAAGCCGTGATTCTGGCACATCATCGCGGACTTGACGCCCGCCAAATGCGCCCCCGCCGAGATGCCGACCCCCTCCTCCTCCTTCGCCAGCCGGACGAGCGTCACCTCCGGGTCGTCGTCCGCCAATCGGACGAGGTGGACGAGCCACGTCTCCGGCAGCGCCGACATCATCCGCACATCGCACGCCCGCAGCGCGTCGTAGATCAGTTGCGAGTTCTTCATCGAGACGGGCATAACGGCGACATCCCTCCGAGTGGCGAACGATACTCTCCGGCACAAGTCTATCGTGCCATGCATCGCCGCGCCTGAGCAAGACGCAACGTTGACGATCTCACGCGATGCTGTCGGGTCGGTCGCCGGCCAGGAGCAGTTGTGGAATCTGGGTAAAGGTCCACCCTGATCCGCTACGTGCGAAGACCCAGACGAGATCGTAGCGGTCGCCCGGCCATTTCAGTGGCGGCGTAGGCGTGATCTGGCCCAAATGGGCGATGATCGCGGGGATTTCCTGATGTTGCCATGCGACAAGCGCGTTCCCTTGCCCAGTGATTAGTTGCGCGGCGAGATCTACCTCCTGCCCCTTTCCGAACCGCGTGTTGACCGTGATACCCAGCCGGGCCGCGAGCGGTGTCACGGTCTGCTGTGGGCGCTGCCCCTCATCTCCACGGGGGTCCGCTGCCCAGACCGCAGTTGGCCGCACGAGACCGGCGGGCGGCTCCCCATGCGCCGGGGCGAACAGCCCAACCAACGCGCCCGCGCGCGTCCAGCCCGTCACAGTCAGTGATCCCGCGCTTTCCCGACCGTCCGCAGTCACGCCATTGGGCGACCCGGCCCCGGTTGGCTTCTCGGCATGGCGGATCAGCATGATGATGTCGCTCGCGGTGCCAGCGGGAGCGCCACTCGGTAGTACACTGGTAGACAGCGGTGAACCGGTCGGCGCGGCGACACCGTGCGTTCCGCCACACGTAGACAATAGTGGGATTGCCGTAAGCACGGACCCCACACGCACCAGAGCGCCGACTGCGCCGCGCCGCGAAATCTGCTGTATGCCCGCCATCCGCTCCCCTCCCACGTCATGTGATTTTCTCCGCGCTGCCCGTTGTCGGCATGCCTGTGAGATAGACTACTCTTTGTGATAGACAAACGGAGATATATCCAACCCGACGCTTTTATGATCACGGGGGATTGCTGCTATTCCGTCCACGTCTCCCGCTCCCGTTGCACATAATCCTGCGGCTCGATGCCTTCCCAAATTTCGCGATGCAAGCCGCGCAAATGCTGGCTGTAGTCGTGCGGCTCGGGCATGAGGACGATATGACCGTCGCGTACTTCCATAAGAAGATGATCTCCAGCATTGATGTGGAGTTCCTTACGCACCGCAGCGGGAACGACGATCTGGTAGTTCTTGTTCATTTTGACTCGAAGTGCCATCACGATCCTCATTCACGCAAGGCAGATCAGATCGTCAATTCGCGCGGGCGGTACTGCAAGGCTTCGGCGATGTGGGAGGCGGTGATTTCGTCGGCGGCGGCGAGGTCGGCGATGGTGCGGGCGAGTTTGATGATGCGGTGGTGGGAGCGGGCGGAGAGGTGCATCTGGCGGGATGCGGCGCGCATCAGTTGCTCGCCCGCCGTGTCGAGCGGGCAGTACTGGCGCACCTCGCCGGGGCCCATGTCGGCGTTCGTGATGCTTGTCGTGCCCGCGAAGCGCATCCGCTGCCGGGCGCGGGCTGCTTCGACGCGCGTGCGCACGGTGGCTGAGGATTCCGCCGGGCCGATGGCGGTCAACTTCTCGTAGGGAACGCGCGGCACGTCGAGGTGGATGTCAATACGGTCGAGCAGGGGGCCGCTGATCCGCTTCGTGTAGCGGCTGATCTGTTGGTGAGAGCAGGTGCAGGCGCGCTCGCGGTCGCCCGCGTAGCCGCAGGGGCAGGGGTTCATCGCCGCGACGAGCATCACATTGGCGGGGAAGGTGAGCGAGCCGGAGGCGCGGCTGATGCTGACGACCTTGTCTTCGAGTGGCTGTCGCAGCACTTCCAAAACCGC
>JBBSFO010000413.1:0-5111 GCA_038238655.1 Thermomicrobiales bacterium
AAGTCGAGTGGGCTGACGTTCTCGCAACGAGAATGTCAGGCGGCGCAACGGGTTCAGAAGTCGTCGGCATCATGCTTGACACGCTTCAAAGGCTCAAACAAACGGAAGTTGCGGCGCGTTTAGAGATGCAGGAACGTATCGTAGGGACGATGCGCCTTCTTCCGCATCACCAGACCCCAATTTCACAAGAATCAACGCCGCAACCAGCGATACAATCGCACTCAACTCTCCATGTGCAAGACATCTCGGAACTCTATGTCCTGGCGAATGCACTCATCGCGGGCCTAAATGCCGCAGGAGAAGAGTAGGTGGCGTTTTACCTTCGCCACGCGATGGGCAAACCTTCCGGCCAACAGGTCCTTTGGGAAATGTCCGCATACCTGTCACAGTTGAAACGCGAGGGGATCGCGCAACGTCTCGGCTGGCAGGAACGCATAGACGCGATGCTTGACTAAATCGAATTTCCACTCGATGCACATTCGCGTCCCCTACCTTCATCACGCATCCCCCGGCCAACAGAAGCCCCATTCTCGCAAAGCGAGCGCACAGCTGTGCCCCTCTACTTTTCTTCGCCATTCCCGTGTCGAGAAGGGGTAGCGGATAGGTGGCGTCTCCTTCGTGCGCCGTAGTAGGATGCGTCGGGGTTACGACGCCCGAAGGGAAGGAGAGGCGGATGAGGGCACGAACGGTACGGAGCCTGTGTGTCTGCACGCTGATCATGGGGTTGATCGGTGGCGCGAGCGGTGTACACGCCGCAGCCGATTTTGCGGCACCGGTCTTTCGATTCCAGTGGGAGTCGGTCGAACTCAGTTCCCCGAACTTCTGGGGGCCACTCGCCAATGCCCGCCCCGGCACGCAGGAAGCCTACACAGAGGCGGCGGGCGGCAAGCGGCTCGTCCAGTATTTCGACAAGGCACGGATGGAACTGGCGGGGCCGAACACGGTGACGAATGGCCTGCTCACCGTCGAACTGAAGACGGGCAAGATGCAGGTCGGGGACAATGCCTTCGAGCAACGCTTACCCGCGACAATCGGCGTGGCGGGCGATCCGGGGCAGGCGGGACCGACCTATGCCGACCTCGCGAAACTGCCCGAACGCGCGCCGCAGATCGTCAATAGTGTCCTGACAACGACCTACACAAATGGCGCATTCGTCCAGTCGAACATCACCCCGACCGACCCGCAGTTGGCGTTCGTGCAGTACGCGACCGACCCCGGCGGGCGATTCGGGCAGTACGTCCCACGCGCTTTCTTGGACTACCTGAACGGCCTGCCGCTGCCGTGGCAGAGCGTTCTGGGCTTCCCGATCAGCCCGGCGTTCGGGACGCAACTTGTCGTTGGCGGCGTCGCGCGGCCCGTCTTCGTGCAGGCATTCGAGCGGCGTGTCCTCACCTACACGCCCGGTAACCCGGCAGGCTTCGCCGTCGAGTTCGGCAACATCGGCCAGCACTACGCGCAGTGGCGCTACAACCATGCAGGCGCAGGCGCGGGCCCCGACCCCGCCCCGCCACCCCGACCACCCTTGACGAACGCGGGTATTGTCGGCGCGGACGCACGCTTTGCGACGGGCGTCACCAACCTGAGTGCGAAGAATTCGAGCGCCTTCCCCCTCGGCACGGCGACCGGTACGGCGTATGACGAGACGCTCATCTTTCAGCCATTCGAGAGCGGCTATGTGTTCTCCATGAAAAGCGCGCGCGTCATCTATGTCCTCAGCAAGACGGGCGTGCAACTCTCGGTCTACCGGGACACCTGGAATGAGGGCGATCCGAACGGCGACCTCACCCCCGGCCCGCGCCCGAACACCTACGCACCGAAGCGCGGCTTCGGCAAAGTCTGGCGCGAAAATCCCGTCGTCCAGCAGGCGCTCGGCTACGCGACGACGGACGAGCAACCCTCCGTCGGCACAGTGCAGTTCTTCGACCGTGGCGTCCTGATTGACGACCCCACCGATGGTCTCCTCTGGGCGCTCAACACCGCCATCGGCGTTTGGGATAACGCGTCGCGCGAGCGCGCGGAGTAACGAGTAGCGAGAGGCCGGATTCACTCGTTACTCGTTACTCAAATCCCCAACATCCGTGCGAGGTTACCACCGAAAATCAGCGTCTCCGCTTCCTGGCCGAACTTGCCGCGTCGCAGGGCTTCCAGTGCGAGGTCGGGATAGCAGTTCGGCAGGTTGGAGCCGAAGATGATCCGTTCGGGGCCGACGGCCGTGATCGCAGTCGCGATGAAACCCGGTTCAAACGAGGCAATCGTCGTGCCGAGCCAGATGTTGGGGTTGTCTTCGGCGGCAGCGATGGCGGCGCGCCCGTCGTTGCGGTAGCCCATGTGATCCATGATGATCGGCACTTCGGGGTAGCGGTGGGCGATTGCGCCGATCTCCAGCGGATCGCCGTTGAGACCGGTCGAGTGGATATTCACCGGGAAATGTAACTCCCGCGCGAGGTCCATCAGCGCCCGTACCGGCGCGCCGAGCGGCGGCGCGTTGTAGAGCGACGGCATCACTTTGAGCATCCGGCAACCGAGCATCGTCACCGCGTGGCGCACATCGTCCACCGCGCCCGGCGCATTGGGGTTCACCTGGGCGCAGGGAATCCAGCGTGGATCGCCATTCAGTGTCTCGATCAGCGCCCGGTTGTTCGGGGCAGCGCTCGGCGCCGGCATCACAACGGCCATTTCAATGCCCGCCATGTCTTCCCAATGCGCGAGATCGGCCAGCGCGGCCCGTCGCTCCTCCGCGCTCGCCTCGCTCGGCAAATAGATCTCGAAGTCCATCGTCGGCATACGCACATCCTCCCCGTTGAAGCCGCATAGGTAATCAGTCATCTAGGACAGATTGCCTTTCACGAACCCGTTGCAGCGTCTCGGTGAGCCACCCTTCGGAGGGTATACTATAAGGGCGGAATTTCTCTAGGCGCCCGGCCTCTTCGTCCTGAAAGAGGGCACGATATGGACCGAGTTTGCTCGCCGCAGGCACGTCAATGAGGGCGGTCGAATCCTCGGCATTCATCTGACATGCGACGCGCATCGCGAACTCGCGTAGGCCGCGCCGGTCCACGGCACGATTGAGATTCGTCATCGTATCGCACCAGACCACCGCATGGATACCGACGTCCGGCCCCTCGCGCAGGATCGTCCCAAGTTGCTGGGCGGGGTTCGCTGCGGGAGATTCCTCGCCATATGAGGAGAAACTGAAACTCGCCTCCTCCTGGCGCAAATCACGAGCACGGTGTAGACCGTAGAGAATGAGATAGCGAGTGGGTGCGCTCGTATCATCATCGTCAATCCGGCGCTGTACCTCGGTCGCCAACGCCGCGATGATGTCCGGCAATTGGCGACGGCGACCGAATGCCACCGGGCAGGGCAGGCGCTCGGTAAGATGGGCCAAATATTCCGCATATGGCCCGTCTGTCGCGCTGAAATCGAGCACAGACATTGTTGACGCGCCATCGCGCGCGACACTGGCAACTTGCGCCGCGAGACTGATCAATGCTGTCGCGATCATGCCGAGCGCCGCCTCATCGTTTTGCGTGATGATGAGCAGGTTGCTGCCGCTCTGGCGGCGGAATGTCGCAGCGATATGATCGCGGATCGCGATCGGCTCCCCAAGCCACGCGAGTGCCGTCCGCGCCGTCTCGGAATGACCGTCTCCCGCAGCAATGGCCCGCAGAGAACGGTTCTTCTTCACATCGGCCGGTTCATTGCCCTCGAAGACAATTTGCGGATGCTTCGGGCGATAGTGTTGCTGCTCCGCCATCTCCCGCACCGCCCACAGATAGGTGTCGCGTTGCTCATCGGGAAGCCATGCGACCTGAAAGCGAAAATTCCCCTCGATCATGCCGTTCGCATCATTGTAGTATGCTTCGCCCGGACGGGAGAGTAACCGCGCTGCTGTATTATTCCTTCCCAGAATGATCTCCGAATCATCCGCACTACATTGTAGCGCGATCCGCACGCCCATCTGGTCAATCGTGCTGCGTGTGAGGGAATACGACCCTGCGAGTGTCTGTGAACCGAGCAGGATATGGATGCCATACGCGCGACCTTGCCGCACAAGGCGATCCAGAATCAGTCCCGATTGGGAGGCAATCGTATCATCTTCCGTGAAGAACTCCTGGAATTCGTCCACGAGTAGCAAGATGCGGGGCATTATTTCGTGGGTCTTCGCGCGGAAATTGGTGATGTTTTCCACACCAGCGGCGCGGAAGCGATCACCCCGCTCCTTCAATTCGGCGTCCAACCCTTGCAATACGCTTAATCCGAATTCCCGTTCGCTCTGCACGGCAATGACGCGGGCATGCGGCAGTTCATTGGTCGCATAGACTTTGAACTCGACACCTTGTTTGAAGTCAATGAGATAGAGTTCGAGTTCGTCCGGTGTATAGGAGAGTGCCGCGCCGGTGATGATCGTGTGCAGGAGCGTAGACTTCCCGGAGCCGACCCGCCCCGCCACGAGCGCATGATGGGCTGTCCCCTGCCCAAGTACGAGAGATTGGATCTCTTGCGCGTCACGCGGGCCAAGTGGAATAGATAAACCGCCGTTGCTTGCAGCCTGCCACCATTCGGTGCGTAGCGGTGCGATCTTAGAGAACGGGACTTGCACCTCCTTCGTTTTCTTCGCACCTTCGCTCACCTTATCTACGATTCGCTCGGAGAGTGCGATAGACGGAGGTACATCGAGCGTCAGCGTACTCTCTTGAAAATCCTCCTCTTTCCAGACAAGGCGACCATTTTGCACGGCGACAACTGTAGCCACACGCTCAAGATGGGAGAGCAGGTTCGCGAAATCAAAGTCGCTTGGTCTTTCTGCGGTGGGGTCCGCGAGAATAATGGTGAAGATTCCACAGCGCGGCCCGTTCTCAACGATTGTTCGAAGCCGTTCCGCAGCATCTTTGTTGAATTTCGTCGGGAAATCGCAGACAACGAGCAGACGATACGGCTCGGCGATTTCGCCCACTTTTGCATTGTACTCCGCGATCGTTGGATAACGGTCGAGTAAGTACTTCTGGATGACATACCCGATATGTTCCGTCAAGTCCAACAGGCGCTGCTCGATGTGTTGCGACTCAGACCACGCTTTTCCCGTGATAAGGTCCGCATCGTCTTTACCG
>JBBSFO010000414.1:0-5098 GCA_038238655.1 Thermomicrobiales bacterium
ATCTCCTTGACGATAGCACGCAGGCTGTTGCCATGTGCGACGACGAGCACATCGTCGCCCGCCATAATGCACGGCAGAATGTGGTCGCGAAAAAACGGGAAGGTGCGGGCATCGGTGTCAGCGAGGCTTTCGCCACCCGGTGGCCGGTTGCCCCACGAACGACGCCATGCGTGTACTTGCGCTGCGCCGAACCGTGCCGCCGCCTCATCCTTGTTCATCCCCGTCAGGTCGCCGTAGTCGCGTTCGTTGAGGGCGGCGTCCTTCACGATGGGCACATCCTCGCGGTGCAGCATGCGGAGGATGATCGCGAGCGTTTCCTGCGCCCGTTGAAGCAGCGACGTGAAGGCGAAATCCACGGGAATATCGTGCAGGATATCGCCCGCCCGCTCCGCCTCCCGCCGCCCTGCCTCGGTGAGCGACACATCTGTCCAACTCGTGAAGCGATTCTCCAAATTCCACTGCGACTGTCCATGTCGGATGAGGACAAGATATGCCATCGAACCTCCCGGTACTGGGCGACGAGCGTTCATACATTGACGCCGATTGCCACCGCACATACGCTACCATCAGAACGGACGCGAGATCGTCGCTACCAGGTGACGGGGACGCACCGGGCACCCCTTTAGTAGGATGCGTCATCTGTGGAGAAGGCAGTAACCGTGACCGACAACGACCGATACGCATCGCTCCGCGCGCGGGTGCGGGAATTCTGCAAAGACTTCCCGGACGACTACTGGCGCGAATTGGACCGCACGCGCTCCTACCCCGAAGCATTCACGCGGGCGATGACCGCAACCGGGCTGCTCGGCGCGCTGATCCCCGAAGCATACGGCGGCCTCGGGATGAGCCTCACCGAGGCATCGGTGATCCTCGAAGAAGTCAACTATAGCGGCGGCAACGCGGGGCCTGCCCACGCGCAAATGTACGTGATGGGCACCCTCCTGCGGCACGGCTCCGAGGAGCAAAAGCGGGAGTATTTGCCGAAGATCGCCAGCGGCGAACTGCGCTTACAGGCTTTTGGCGTCACCGAGCCGGACGCCGGTTCCGACACGACGAGCCTGACGACGACCGCGACGCGCGACGGCGACCAGTACATCGTCAATGGGCGGAAAATCTACATCTCGCGCGTCCAGCACTCCGACCTCATGCTCCTCCTTGCCCGCACGACGCCGCAGGAACAGGTGGAGCGCAAATCGCATGGCCTTTCCGTCTTCCTCATTGATCTACACGACGCGCTGGCGAACGGCCTGACGGTCGAGCCGATTCCGATCATGCTCAATAATGAGACGAACAAACTGACCTTCGACAACGTGCCGATCCCGGCGCGCAGCCTGATCGGCGAGGAGGGGCGCGGCTTCCGCTACATCCTCGACGGCATGAATGCCGAGCGCATCCTGATCGCCGCCGAGTGCATCGGCGACGGTCATTGGTTCGTCGAGCGGGCGACGCGACGGGCGACGGAGCGCACGGTGTTTGGTCGTCCGATTGGGCAGAATCAGGGTGTGCAGTTCCCGATCGCGCGAGCGCACGTCAATGTCGCGGCGGCGGACCTGATGCGTTTCCGGGCGGCGGAGCGATTTGATCGGGGCGAGCCGTGCGGCTCGGAAGCGAACATGGCGAAACTGCTCGCGGCGGACGCCTCGTGGGAGGCAGCGAACGCCGCGCTGCAGACCTATGGTGGCTACGGCTTCGCGGCGGAGTACGACATCGAACGCAAGTTCCGCGAAACGCGCTTGTATCAGGTCGCGCCGCTTTCGACCAACCTCATTCTCTCGTACGTCGCGGAGCACATGCTCGGCCTGCCGAGATCGTACTAGCCGTAACCATGGTGAAAGCAAAGATAGGAGCGGAAAACCGATTGAACCGCAGAGACGCGGAGGACGCAGAGAGGGAAGGGAGAGAGGAAAGTCAGGAATGATGAATCTCGGTCTCTTTGCATGTCTTTTTTTCTTTGATCCTCTTTTCCCTCTGTGTCTCTCTGCGTCCTCTGCGTCTCTGCGTCTCTGCGGTTCAATCGGTTTCGTCCTACGATGTTGACGGCTTTGGAGTGGATGCGAAATGCCTAGTGTGTTGCCGTTGGAAGGGATCACGGTCGTTGCGCTGGAACAGGCGGTCGCGGTGCCGTTCGCGACGCGGCAATTGGCCGATCTCGGAGCGCGCGTCATCAAGATCGAGCGCGTCGGTGTGGGAGATTTCGCCCGGCAGTACGAGTCCGCCGTGCGGGGGATGAGCGCGCACTTCGTCTGGCTCAACCGCTCCAAGGAATCGCTCGCGCTCGACATGAAGCAGCCTGCGGCGCAGCGGGTCGTTCATCAACTCCTGGAAACGGCGGATGTCTTCATCCAGAATCTTGCCCCTGGTGCGGCGGAACGGCTCGGTTTCGGCGCGGTCTCGCTGCACGCGCGCTACCCGCGACTGATTATCTGCGACCTTTCCGGCTACGGCTCGTCCGGCCCGTATCGCGAGAAAAAAGCCTACGATTTGCTCGTCCAGTGTGAGGCGGGCGTCGTCGCCGTCACGGGGACACCCGACTCGCCCGCCAAGGCGGGCATTGCCGTCGCGGACCTCGCAGGCGGGATGTACGCCTACTCCGGCATTCTCGCCGCCCTGATCCAGCGCGGGCGGACGGGCGAAGGGACGATGCTGGAAATCTCGCTCTTCGATGGCCTCGCGGAATGGATGGGCTACCCGGCCTACTTCACCAAATACGGCGGCAGCCCGCCCGCTCGCACCGGCGCGAGCCATGCGACCATCGCGCCCTACGGCCCCTTTGTGGCGGGCGACGGCGGCACCGTCTTCCTCGGTATCCAGAACGAGCGTGAATGGGCGAACTTTTGCGCCGATGTGCTGCAACAACCGGAGATTGCTACCGACCCCCGCTTCGCCACCGGCACGGCGCGTGTGGCGCACCGGGACGAATTGCATGCGGCAATCGTCGCAGTCTTCGGTACACTGACGGCCGCGCAGGTCGTGGCGCGGTTGGAAGCGGCGGGGATCGCCAACGCGCGGTTGAATTCCGTGCAGGAATTTCTCGATCACCCGCAACTCGAATCGCGCGACCGTTGGCAGGAGGTGGCATCGCCCGTCGGGCCACTGCACATGCTCAAGCCGCCCGTCATCATGGCGGATGTCGAACCGCGCATGGACCCGATCCCCGCCGTCGGCGCGCACACCGAGACGATCTTGCGCTCCCTCGGCTATGATGACATAGAGATTGAGCGCCTCCGCGCCGAAAACATCATCTCGGGGGACGAAACCGAATGAACCGCATGCTGCCCAGAGGGCAGCATGCGGTTCTCCCCGGTTTCTCCCCGCGTGGTATGAAGAAATGAAGGAGTGAGCCGTGGCTGCGTACATGATTACCGAGATCGAGATTACCGACCCTGTTCGGTACGAGGAATACCGCGCACTGGTGCCGGCCTCGCTGGAAAAATACGGCGGGGCGTTTATCGCGCGCGGCGGGCAGGTGCGGACGCTGGAAGGCGACTGGGATCCGAAGCGCCTCGTCATCACCGCATGGCCGAGCGTCGAGCGGGCGCTGGAGTGGTACCACTCCGAGGAATACCGCGAGGCGAAAGAGATTCGGCAGCATGCCTCCACCGGCAAGATGATCCTCGTCGAGGGGATGTGAGATCGCCCGATCGTCGCGTTAGGAGAAGATGATGGTTGCCTACGTGATCGCGCAAGTAGACATCAATGACCCCGAACGGTATCAGGACTACATCACAATGGTCCCGGCAACGGTCGCGCAATTCGGCGGAAGGTTCATCGCGCGCGGTGGCAATGCGGAAGTGCTGGAGGGTGACAAACCGTTGCCGCAACGGCTCGTCATCATGGAGTTCCCCAGCAGGGAGCGCGCGCAGGCATGGTGGGCTTCCGAGGAGTACCGTGACGCGAAGGCGCTGCGGCAGGCAACCTCCAATGGCACGCTCTTTCTTGTGGATGGGGCGTAGGGAGGGGGCCGAACACGCGTGGCAGTCAAACAAGGGTGGCAGGGTCGGTTCTTCGAGGACTTCGCGGTCGGCGATGTCTATCAGCATCCGCTCGGGCGGACGGTGACGACGACCGACAATATCTGGTTCACGCTCCTGACGCAGAACACCGCGCCGATCCACTTCGACCATCACTACGCTGCACAAACGGAGTTCGGCAAGCCGCTCGTGGACTCGACGTTCACACTAGCGCTCGTCACGGGCCAGAGCGTGACGGACATTTCGCAGAATGTGATGGCGAATCTCGGCTGGGACGAGGTACGGCTGCCCCACCCGGTTTTCGAAGGGGACACGATCTACTCCCAGTCCGAGGTGCTTGCGGCGCGCGCCTCGCAATCCCGTCCGAATGTCGGTATCGTGACGGTGAAAACGACGGGGTACAATCAAGATGGCGCCATCGTCATCACCTTCAACCGGACAGTCATGGTCTACAAACGTGGCCAAGCTCCCATCATCCCTCGCCTCGGCCCGCGCGAGGACGGAGCATAGCGAAGATAGCCCCATGATTTCGCATGTTGATAGTCGTTGTCTATGACTGGCAGCGACAGTTGACGATCAGCGGTTCAGCACGGAAAATGCATCGTTGTTCTGGGAACGCGTCCCGCGTTCACCTGCGGCACAGAACACGCACATCTGCCGGTGACACAACGCCGACAGATCGCACCGTGTGAAACGAATGATCTGCATGGAGGTATCCCGCACCCGCCGGTGTGTGATGGCAGGGAACGTGCGGGTATCGTGGGCCGAAGGAGTCACGGGACATGCTTGAAACGGTACGCAGGCCGGCTGTTGTTGCAACCATCCTCGAAAAAAGGCCGCGCATCGAGATTGCGCGCCTTGTCTACCCGGTGTCCGTCGGTGCGGCGGTTGCTCTCGGCACGTATGTCCGCGCCGTTCGCACGTTTGCGCATGATTTCCCGCTCAATGATGGCGGACTTTTTTTTACCATGGTGCAGGACCTCCAACGGGCGCAGTACCAGTTACCCGCCTTCACATCGTACAACGCGGCAGATATTCCCTTCACCTACTCGCCCTTCGGCCTCTATATTGCGGCGATCCTGAACGATGTCACGCGCATCAGTCTGACGAACCTTTTTCGCTTTTTG
>JBBSFO010000415.1:0-5086 GCA_038238655.1 Thermomicrobiales bacterium
ATGGGTTATGGCTCCCGCACACTGAAGTATTGGCTCAATGGCATACTGGAGACATCACGCACAGCGCAGGGTCATTTATGCCTCATGTATACACCCGCGCCGCGTGCCATGCAAGGCGCGTGCAGTCGCGTCAGCGGGCGATGCTCAACAGGGCAATGCCGCCGAAGGTCGCGATCACGAGGCCCGAAATGCGGTTCACCCAGACGAGGCGCGCGGGCGTCAATCGTGTCCGTACGAGGCCCGCGCCGCCACTGAGGAGCAGCCACCAAAGCGTCGAGCCGAGAAAGACGCCGAGGACGAGAAGCGCCGCCGATCCGTATGTGCCGTTGGCCTCGCCCGCACCGATTCCGGCAAAGATTGCCGCGAAGGTCAGGATCGTCAGCGGGTTCGTGAGGGTGAGGCCAAACGTCGTGACGTAAATATTCCGCAATCCACTCCGCCCCATTGCCGCCGCGCGTTCGGTGGGCTTGCTGAGAAAGGTCGTCGCGCCGAGGTAGCAGAGGAACGTGCCGCCAACAAGACGCAGCCAGAATTGCTGATGAACGAGAAAGGAGGAAACAACGGTCAGCCCGAATGCGGCGATCGCGCCGTAGCACGCGTCCGCCGTCGCGGTGCCGAGGCCGGAGATGAATCCCGCGAGTCGCCCGTCCGCCAGCGTGCGCCGGATGCACAGCACACCCATCGGCCCGACGGGCGCGGCAACGGAGAGGCCGATAATCATCCCCCGAAGAAAGAATCGCAGGTCCATGCCGATATCGTCGCTTTAGCGGGTTGGCAGGATGCGAAACACCGGATAGTCCGGCGCGATCCGGCGCAATTCCTGCTCGGACGCGTCGGGGCCGACTCCCTGGAAGAACGCGCCCACCTCGATCTTCCACTTGCGCAGGTACGCGCGCAACACTGCGGGCTTCTCGTCGTCCGATAACTCCGTGACCTGGATCGGCTCGCTTCGCCGTCCGACGCGTAGTTCGCCCGTGCCGCCCTCCCGGATATTGCGTACCCATTGGGTGACCCCACGGGGCGCGACGAGATAGCGCTCATGGTCATGGACGAGCAGGTTGATTGGGACCGTCCGCCACTCACCGCTCGTGCGGCCGCGTACCGCAAGGACCCGCGAACCATAGACGCTGACGCCGAGTTGTGTCAGCAGGGCAACGATGCGATTGAAGACGTGTGTGGTAAACCAACTGGGCCGGACGTAACGCTGCGACGCCATGTGTATCTCACCCACTTTCCGCGATGCGTACCAACTATTCTTCGACTTCGAGGGCGGCGAGTTGCGCCTCGATGAGCGCGACGAGGCCACCCATCGTTTCCGCGTCGAACGTCAGCTCCGCCCCCGCCGCCGCAAAGAGTTGGGGGAGCGGTTCGGTCCCCCCCAATGCCAGCGCCCGCCGGTATGCCGCCAGCGCCCCGGCGTGGTCCGCGAGGCTGTTGCGCCACACCTGCAAGGCGCCGAGTTGCGCGATGCCGTACTCGATGTAGTAGAACGGATACAGGAAGATGTGCAACTGCCGGTACCAGCGGGCGATGCGCTCCGCTTCCAGGCCGCTCCAATCCACGCCGCGCTCGAAGCGGTCGCGTATGCGGAGCCATGCGGCATCCCGGGCCGTACGGTCGTGCCCCTCGCCGCTGGTGTAGATCCAGTGCTGGAAGGCGTCCACCGAGGCGATGTGCGGGAGAGCCTGAAGGATACCTTCGAGATGCTCGATCCGCGCGCGGCGGGCAGCGGCGGTGTCGTAGTAGCCGCCATCCTCTTTGGCGAGGTAGGGGGCGGTGAGCAGTTCCATGCTCATCGAGGCAACTTCTGCCATCTCCGAGCCGGTTTGGCGCTGCCAGTAGAGGGGAATCGGGTGCGCCTCGAAGACATGGAACGCGTGCCCGGCTTCGTGGAGCAAGGTTTCCACGTCGCCATTGACGCCGACCGCGTTCATGAAGATGAATGGGCGACCGCGATACGGATACTCGATGCAATAGCCGCCCGGCGCTTTGCCCTTGCGGCTGTCGAGGTCGAGCAGATGTTCCTTCGCCATCGTCGTGAAGTACCCGCCGAGTTTTGGGTCCACGCGGTCGAAAATCGTCTCCGCTTGCGCGATCAGCGTGCTCACGTCGTCGAATGGCTTGAGCGGTGCGCGGCCTTCCGGGTCAACGGCGGTATCCCACGGCCGGAGGGTGTCGAGGCCCATCTGTTGCCGCCGCCGCTCGAACCGCCGTGCGACGGCGGGCACGATGGTTTGTTCGACGGCGGCGTGGAACTGCTCGCAGTCCGCCGGGGTGTAATCGAAGCGATCCTTGGCGCGGAAGATGTAGTCGCGATAATTGGCGAACCCGGCGTTCGTCGCCATCTGCTGGCGTAGGGCGTACTGCTGGTCGAAGATGTCTGCCAATGCATCGTGCTGATCCATGTATGGCTGGGAACCGAGCCGCCACGCCCGTTCCCGCACGGCGCGATCCGGGGTGAGGAGGTAGGGTTGCAGGCGTGGCAAGGGAATCTCCTCGCCCTCCCAGCGGACGGTCAACCCGCCTGTGATCTTGTTGTACTGCGTGTTCAGCCGCTCCTCGTCGCCGACGAGCGGCACATTCTCTTCGCGGAAGATCTCCAGCTGGTTACGGAAACTGCGCAGCAACGTCGCCAATTCCGCACGCTCGTAGCCGAGGTCCAGGAGTCGCTTCGACAGGCCGACATGCTGCTCGTGCATCTGCGGCTCGATCTCGCTGGAAAAGCGCGTCTGTGCGGCTTCCTTTGCCTCGCTCGCCGTGTCGGTTGTGTAGGCGTTGTAGGCGATCGCGCTCGCCTCCGCGACCATCTCTTCGAGCCGCGCCCAATCCTGCAACCATCCCTCGACATTCGCGGTAGTGAGCGGGCGGACGGCGAGGTCTTCGTAATACGGCAAAATATCGGCCCATGTCGCCTCCGTGAAGGCTTCCGGGGAATTGGGTAACGTCATGTGCGCCATCATCTACTCCTTCCGGGATCGCATATCCATGAAAACAAGAGTAGCATCATTCTCGGCACTCAGCACTTGACGTGCAGCACGGTATACTGTGCTGAGATGAGAGGAGATGGGCGTGGCACAACGCACCGGGACAATTCTCGACGAAATCCTGGCGAAGAAGCGGCAGGAAGTGGACGCCCGCAAGGCGCGCGTCGCGATGGACCTGATCGAACTCAAACTGCGCCGCACGCCGCCGCCGCGCGATTTCCTCGCGGCGCTCCGGCGCGGGGTGGGCGAACCGGTACGTGTGATCGCTGAACTGAAGCGCGCCTCGCCCGTCAAAGGCGTCTTCGTGCAGGAGTACAACCCAGAGCGGATCGCGGGCGAGTTCGCGCTCGGTGGGGCGGCGGCGCTCTCAGTGCTGACCGACGAATCGTTTTTTCTCGGTAGCCTAACGCACCTCCCAATCGCGCGACGCGGTCTCGATGCCGTCGGCAGCACGATCCCACTGCTGCGCAAGGACTTCCTCATTGACCCGTATCAGGTCGCGGAAGCGCGAGCGTGGGGCGCAGATGCCTGCCTGCTGATTGTCGCCGCGCTGGACGACGCGATGCTCGCGACGCTCCACGCCGCCATTTTGGCGTATGGCATGGCCGCGCTCGTCGAAGTGAACAATGCGGTGGAGTTGGCGCGGGCAGTCGCCGTCGGTGCGGCGCTGATCGGTGTCAACCAGCGGGATTTGCGTACCTTCAGTGTCAATACCGACCTCGCCGCCGACCTCGCTGCCCAGATGCCTCGGGCGACCGTCCGCGCCGCCCTCAGCGGCATCAAGAACGCCGACGATATGCGGCGGCTCGCCGATGCCGGTTTCGATGCCGCGCTCGTCGGCGAGTCCGTCATCATCGCGACCGACCGGGCGGCGGCGGTGAGGGCGTTGGCGGGGGGAGGGGGGAATCCTCGATGACCATCGTGAAAATCTGTGGCGTTCGGCGGTTCGGGGACGCGCAGGCAGCGGCAACGGCGGGAGCGGAGATCGTTGGGTTCACGTTCTGGTCCGGCACGAAGCGGTACATCGCGCCGGAAGAAGCGGCAGCAATCATCGCCGCGCTCCGGGCGGAGCCGGGGCCGCGCCCGCTTGTCAGTGGGTTGTTCGTCAATGCCGATCCGGCAACGATCGCGGCAACGGTCGTGCGTTGCGGACTCGATCTCGTGCAACTCTCCGGCGACGAGACGGCGGCGGATGTCGCACGGCTCGCGATGCCACTCCTCATGGCAGTGCGCGCGCTGCCCGGCGAAGATGTGGACGCGCTGCGCGAGCGGATCGAGAGATTGCACCGGGCGGCGCGGTCGCTGCCGACCGGTCCACTCGGCCAACCACTCATGCCGCTACTCGATGCGCATGTGCCGGGGCAGTACGGCGGTACGGGCCAGACGGGCAATTGGACGCTCGCCGCCGCGCTCGCCGCCGAGGAGCGGATTATGCTCGCGGGCGGACTGACGCCGAGAAATGTCGCGGACGCCGTGCGCACCGTCCGACCGTGGGGTGTGGACGTGGCGAGCGGCGTCGAATTCGCGGGGCAACCCGGCACCAAGGACGCCGCGCGGATCGCGGCGTTTCTCCGCGCGGCGCGCTCGCCCGCCGAGGCGCGATATGCCGGACGTTGAGGTCGAGCGCGAGCGACCCGATCCCCAGCGCCGCGCGACGAACCGCCTGTTGCAAATTGCCGGTCGTCTCTTCGCGCACGAGGCGGATACCGCTGCGGCGATCCAGTACGTTTCGGCCATCGTCGCCATTGAAGTAGGGCAGGCGTATTTGGAGGCATTCTACGACCTCGACGATGTGCGCACGATCAGCATCAGCGATTGGTCTGGCAATCGCTACGATGTCGCCCGCCCCGCCGCGCTTGCGCCCGACGTGGAGGCGCTGCTCGTCGCCGAATGTCGCCACCTGACGAGCGGTGCGGCTCTCCAACCGATGGACGCACGCCTTTTCGCTCTCGGCTACTACACCGGCTTCTGCTCCCGCTGCCGCTCCCACTTCGACCTCGGCCCCACCTGCCGCGAATGCCTCTTCGCGGGCTACCCAATCAACTATGATGAACTGCCTGCCGATTCGCAGTACGATTGACGAACGCGATCAGTCCTCGAAG
>JBBSFO010000416.1:0-5082 GCA_038238655.1 Thermomicrobiales bacterium
GTACCGCTCGTGCGGTCCACGGTGGCGAAGTACGTGAGGTGCGCCGCAAGCCGTTCCCGGTCCACAGCGGATTGAACGGTGGTGATGAGATCAGTCATAAGAACCTAACCCCCAGCCCCTTCCCGCGAGGAAGGGGTGACTTATCGCGATGCCTCGGTATTCCCTGCGGCGTTTCGGATTTCCGAAAGGCAGGCGGGGAGATCGTTCAGGATGCGGTCGTTCGTGAAACGCAAAACACGTAATCCGCGATGGGCGAAAGCGCGTTCGCGATAACGGTCTTCTTCGATCTGTATATTGTGAATCTCGCCGTCTACCTCGATGACCAAATCAACCGCATGACAATAGAAGTCCGCAACGAAGCCGTCAATCACTTGTTGCCGGCGAAAGTGCAAGCCGCCGAGTTTGTTTCCACGCACCGCTTGCCAGAGCGCCATTTCCGCAGCGGTCATCTCCCGCCGCATCCGCCGGGCGACTTCGTTCTTCTGCGCATTGTGCAATCCTCGAACAACCCAGTCTTTCCCCATCTGCTTTACCTACCCCCGGCCCCCTCCCGCGAGGAGGGGTGACTCGTCGCGATACCGTGGTGTTTGCCAAACGCCGTGATGTTACAGCGAATCCCCTCCCCTTCCTCGCGGGAAGGGGGCCGGGGGGTTAGGTCCCCTCATCCCCGATGACGGTACCGTGGGTCGAAGGCGTCATGCAGGCCGTCGCCGAAAAAGTTGTAGGCAAGGACGGTGACGAAAATCAGGACACCAGGGTAGATCGCCAGTTCTGGGCGGCGGAACAGGTAGTTCTGCGCGTTGCTGAGCATATTGCCCCATGTGGACGTGGGCGGCTGGACGCCCACGCCGAGGTACGAGAGCGCCGATTCGGTGAGGATCGCGTTCGCGACGCCGAGCGTCGTCGAGACGATGATGCTCGGCACGGCGCTCGGCAGGAGATGCCGCAGCAGGACACGCAGCGGCGGCACGCCGAGCGACCGCGCCGCGAGGACGTAATCCATCTGCGCCGCCCGCAACACCTCGCTCCGCACGACGCGCGCAATGACCATCCAACTGGTGAAGGCGATGACGAGGATCAGATTGCGGACGGACGAGCCGAAAACCGTCACGGTGATAAGGACGAGAAAAAAGGTCGGGATCGCCAGCATGCCGTCCGTGAAGCGCATGATCAGGCTGTCCACCACCCCGCCGCGATAGCCCGCGACCGCGCCCGCCAGCGTACCGATCACGACGGAGATGACGACGGAAAGGCTACCCACGAGCAGCGAAATCCGCGCGCCATAGATCAGGCGAGAAAGGACATCGCGACCATTCTCGTCCGTGCCGAGGGCATAGCCGTCGCCAGGGCGCTGGAATCGCTTGCTGATCGTGATCTGCTCCGGGTCGCGCGGCGCAAGCACTGGCGCGGCGATGGCGAGCACATGGATCGCGACAAGGAAGATCAATGCGGCAAAGGCGACATGATTGCGCACGATAACGCGCAGGCCATCGCGCCACTCGTTTCGTCCCCGCGCCTGCCGCCGCTCACCGAGCGCGAGGGGGGAGGCGACCGTTGCCGCATTCGGCTCCGAAACCATCTTAGCCTCCCCGCGCCTCGCCCGCGCCGCCGAGCCGGATGCGTGGGTCAATCCAACCATACAGGAGGTCCGTCAACAGGTTGCCGACGATGACCACGAAGCCGACGAGCAGGGTCACGCCCATCACGACGGGGTAATCGCGCTGGCGGGCCGAGTCCACGGCGAGGCTGCCCATCCCCGGATAGGAAAAGACATTCTCGGTGATCGCCGCCCCGCCAATCAGCCGGGGGATGACGATGCCAATGATCGTCACCACCGGGATAAGGGCGTTGCGCAACGCGTGCCGCGAAAGGACGACGCGCTCCTTCAGCCCCTTTGCACGAGCGGTACGGACATAATCGTCCTGAAGGACCGTCACCATGCTCGAACGCATGTACCGCGTGAACTGCGCCATCGCCGTCGTGCTGAGCACGAGCGTCGGCATGATGAGGTGCTTCGCCCGGTCGACCGGTTCGAAGCGCGTTACATCATCCGCCAGCCCGCCGGAGGGCAGGAGGTGCAGCCAGACAGAGCAGAGAATAATCAACAGCAACCCGTACCAGAAGACGGGCACTGCTACGCCGAACAGACTAATAAACGCGGCGAGATGGTCGAAGATGCTATTGCGCCGCACCGCCGCCAGCACCCCCAGCGGGATTGCGACAAGGAGGGCGAACAGAAACGACAACCCGGCCAGCGTCAGCGTCGCCGGGAGTCGCGTGCGGATCACCGCCGTAACGTCCCGCTGCTGCGTGTAGGATACGCCGAGATCGAGCCGCACCAGCCCCTTCAGCCAGCGCGCGTACTGTACCGGCAGAGGATCGTTGAGGCCGAGGTTCTGCGCGATCTGTTGCTGCTGATCGCGCGGCGTGTCCGGGCTGAGCAGGATGCTCGGCCCGCCCGGCGCCTTGTGGATGAGCAGAAAGGTCACGACGGTCACGAGCAGCAGCAGCAGCGCCGACTGCCCGATCCGCCGAATGAGATAGCCTGTCACGCCCCCTCCGGGGGAGTAACAAGAAACGAGAAGCGAGAACCGAGATGATCGCAACCCCCCCCTCGTTACTCGCTACACGCTACTCGCTACTGCTTGATAGACCACTGATACGCGTAGACGATTGCGTCGCGGATGCCGACGGCGGGGACGTTCTGGAGTCGGCTGCGGAGGCCGCGAATCTCCTGCGGGTAGTACAGGAAGGTGATCGGCTCATCTTCTGCGATGATGCCGAGGAACTGCTTGTACAAAGCGCCCGCCTTGGTCTGGTCGAGTTCCGAACGCGCTTTCGTCAGCAAGTCATCCACCTGCGGATTGGAATACAGCCACTGGTTGGACGAGCCGCCCGTGCTGTACCACGCGAAGACATCCGGGTCCGGCGGGGTGATGTACCAGTTGACAATCGAGTCGAAATCCCCCGCGATGAACTTTGCTACCGCCGCATTGAACTCCATCACATTGATCTTCGCGTCAATGCCGACCGCCTTGAACGATTGCTGGGCGATCTGTGCGACGGACTCGCGGGTTGTATTTCCCTTATCCACGAGCAATTCGAAGGAGAACTTCTGGCCGTCCTTCTCGCGAATGCCGCTCGATCCGACCTTCCAGCCAGCAGCGTCCAGCTGCGCGGCGGCGGCCTTCGGATCATACGGGAGTTTCTTCACGTCATCGGTATACGCCCACGCCAGGAGCGGGTTGATCGGCCCATTGGCGACCTGCCCCGCCCCGCCGAGCACGTCCTTGACGATTGCCTGCCGGTCGAGCGACATCGTCAGCGCCTGGCGCACCAACTTGTCGCTGAAGAGCGGCTTCTTGTCGTTGTAGGCGAGGAAGTAGTAGTTCACCTGCGAGGCGTTCTGGATGACGATGTTCGCGTCGCTCTTGACCGTCGCCGCCTGATCCGGCTCCATCAGCATGAAGTCGAGTTCGCCCGTCTTCAGTTGGGCCAGTTGTGCGTTGATGTCCGGCGTCACCTTGAAAGTGATGCGATCCAGGAGCGGCGCGCCGAAATGGAAGTTGTCGTACCGCTCGACGGTCATCGTGCTGCCCGGCGTTGCCTCGACGAACTTGAAGGGGCCGGTGCCGATCGGCTTGGCGAGGAAGTCTTTCGGTGCGTTGATGTCCTGCCCCTGCAACACATGCTTCGGGATCATGTGGATGTTGTAGCCGAGTTGGATCGGCAGCGACGGGAGGGGGTTCGTCAGTTTCAGCGTCACCGACATCGGACTGTTGACGACCGCCTCCGTGACGCCCTTGATGTTGGAGCGGAAGCGCGCATTGACCTTGGGGTCGAGCATCGTGTCGAACGTGAACTTGACATCGTCCGCCGTGAAGGGCTGTCCGTCGTGCCACTTGACGCCCTGCCGGAGGGTGAAGGTGATCGCTTTGCCGTCCGGCGCGACTTCCCACTTCTCTGCGAGGTCGCCTTCGGGGTTGAGCGTCTTGCTATTGAAGCGAATCAGACCGTTGAAAACGACCTTGTTTGTGAAGATACTCGCGAGGTTGCCGGGCACGACGATCGGGTTCAGCGGGCCGTCCGACCCGAGCGGGAACTTGACGATGCCGCCCTTGGTGCCCGCGACCGCCGGTGCAGCGGCGGAGGCCGCGCCCGTCGTCGGTTGCGCCGCCGCTGCGGTTGTGGGAGCGCCGCTCGCGGACGATGCCGCAGCCGTGATCGGTGCGGCGGTCGTCGCGCCGATCTGCGGAACGGCGGTGGGGTTCGGCGTGCCGACGATTTTCGGCGCGGTCGTCCCCTGCGCGGCGGTCGTCGCAGTTGGTGCTGCCGTGCTGCCACCGCAGGCGGCGAGCGCCGCCGCCGCGCCAACGGCGCTCATTCCGGCGAGCATCTGCCGCCGCGTCAACCGTGCGCGTTGTACCTGACTGTCCGATACCATGATCCAAACCTCCTCTTCACCTATGACGACGCCGTCCATGTCTGTCCCGAGGGATTTCCCGCGTTCTCCCGGCGGCCTTTTCCCTCGCCAACCGCATGATGGTGCTCGCTCATATCCCGCCCCGTGCCAATCGCCCTCCATGCCGTACTGATTGTCGCCGCCGTCTGGCGCACCGCTGCGATCACGCCGGGCAGCCGCGCGTCGGTGAGCCGAATCGCCGGTCCTGCCATGCTAATAGCGGCGATCACGCTGTCGCACCCATCCCAAATCGGCGCGGCGACGCTGAGCATCCCGTCGTCAATCTCCGAGCGCGAGACGACGTACCCCGTGGTGCGCGTCTCCGTGATGGCGCGGCGCAGTACACCGGGATCGGTGATCGTGTTCGGGGAGAACGCGGCGAGCGGGCGGGCGAGATACGCCGCGCGCTCCGCATCCGGCAGATAGGCGAGCAGACAGCGCGGCGAGGAGCCGCAGTGGAGTGGCACGCGCTCGCCGATCCGCGCGGTGAGACGCATCGCGTGCGGGCTTTCGATCTTCTCGACGCAGAGGGCCGTCGCACCGTCCGCAACCGCGAGGATCGTCGTCTCCCCCATCTTCTCGGTGAGCGCGCGCAGGTGCGGCCGGGCGGCGTCGCGCAC
>JBBSFO010000417.1:0-5079 GCA_038238655.1 Thermomicrobiales bacterium
CGTGGGGCACGCTCGCCCTGACCTTGCTGACGATTCTTACGCTCTATCTGATCGCCGCCCGCGCCCTCGGTATCGCTATCGCGGACGATGGGCGACGACGCGCGCTCGCGGCGCTGAGTGCGATGGTTGGGGCGCTGCTCCTCGCCGCGCTCTTCGTTGTCGCGCGGCCGTACATCGCGGCGTACAGCGGCGCGTTGCTCGCCGTCCTACTCGGCGCACTCGGCGCACTGCTCCTGCCGCGCCCGTTGATCCGGCTCGGAGCACGCTGCGGCCTTGCCGTCACGCCGTCCGAGGCAACGGCGCTCTGCGCGATTCTCGCGCTCGGCATCGTCGTCAAACTCGGCGGGCTGCTTTACCCGGACACGGTCGTCATTGATCTCAACTGGCATATTCGCTGGATGCGCACCTTCCTTCAGCACAATTTCGGCGCGCTCTACTTCCCGTCGGACCTTTCGTCCGGCCCGAAAGAGTGGGGCATCGGCGTCCTGATCCCGAAATCGCCGCTCTTTTACGCGATGCTCGCCCCGTTCACGCTGCTGCCGCTGGCAATCGGCACGGTGCTGAAACTCTGCGTCGGCGTGATGGAGGTCATCACCGTCCTGTTCGTCTTCGCGATCCTGAAGCGGGTCGGCATGGGCACGGCGGGGATCGTCGCCGCTTTCCTGTACACCGTCACGCCGCTCTCGTACCTCGCGCTCTCGTACGGCAACTACCCAACGATCTTCGCGCAGTTCCTTACGGTGATTGCCTTCGCGCTCTTGCTCTTTGTGGGGCAACGGTTGGATCGCGTCGGCGTTTTCGCCCTATTCACGCTTGTGGTCACGCTCAGTCTGCTCGCGTACCCGGTCGTCGCCGTCTTCAACATGTGCGTCCTGGTCGCCTTCGGCCTCTGGCGATGGCGGCAGGAGACGGATGTGCGGGAGCGACGTCGCGCCCTGCTGATCGCGGCCAGCGCCCTGCTCGCCGCCCTGCTTGCCTTTGCCGCGTATTACATCCAGTATGTCCGGGTAACGCTCGCCTCCATCCGCACGCTCGGCACGAGCACAGCGGGAAATCGCGGCTACACCGAGGGCGGGCTGCGCGGCGCGCCGTGGCACATCACGACGGTGATCGCGAAGAACATCCAGGTCGGCAACCTGCTCATTCTGCTCGCGATTGCCGTCGCCGGTGTCGTGCTCTGCTATCGCGCCCTGCCGGATCGGGAAGAGCGGCGGACGTGGCAGTTTCTCCTGCTCTGGCTGCTCATCATGCCCGTCTTCACGCTCGCGGATGCCTATGTTGACCTGCTCCTCAAACCGCTCTTCTACACGACCGCACCGGTCACGCTCTTCGGCGGTATCGCCGTCGTCTGGCTCTGGCGGCGGGGACGGATCGGGCAGGTGGCGGCGATCCTCTGCTGCACGGCGATCGCCGCGCAGGCATGGTGGCTCTGGTTCCACCGCATCGCCTACGCAGGGCAGGGATGACGAGACGAGGAGATAACTGTGTAGGGGCGCATCGCATGCGTCCTTTCCAGCAATAGAATCCAAGATTCACCGCCATGCGTCTGGAAGCATGATGAATGGCGCATAGTGGTATGGAGGCAAATAATCGTGGCACGAGCGAACCCATTGCAAACTTTCGATGCAGACACCGTCGCGTGGCTGGAAACGCGGATGTGGGAAGCGTACTACGCGAAGCAGGACGCGCGCCTGTTCATCCTGCTCGTTCGGCTCGTCGCCACGCAATTCGGGCTGCCGTGGAAGCGCGCCCTCGCGGTCGCGCTGATGCTGACCCGTCCGGCGATGCGCTTCGCCCGCACGCGCGCTAACTACACGGCAGTCATCCCCGACATCGCGGCGGCGTACAAACGACTGCAAGAAGAGTGCGGCGCGTCGTTCGACGTTGAGGCAGTCGCCGCGCGGGAGTTGCACTGGTGGATCGTCCACCGCCATCCGTCCGACACGGGCGAGGCGGGACTGACCGACGCTATCGCCGACCTTTATGCGGCGGTCTATCGTCTGCCACCGTCCGCCGTGCGCGAAGCGGCCCGCCTCCGCGCGGAGGCAGCGATCCTCTGCGACAAGGGGCGGAAACGCGAAGGTGTGCGCGGCGCATCGTACTGGCGAACGGTCGGCGACCTGCTCCAACGATCCTATCGCACCTTGAAAACGGCGGTGCAACCAACAGTGGCGTAGGCTGCAGCCTACGCCACCACGATCACATGGATCAGCAATCTCCCCTCTCCCGCAAGCGGGAGAGGGGCCGGGGGAGGGGGATCATCCCAGTGGCGACGAACGAATACCACCTGACGACGGACTGGCGATTTGAAGGAACGGTGCAGGAAGTTTCCGATCTTTTGAGCAACACGGCAGCGATGGCCCGCTGGTGGCGCGCGTTCGTCATTGACCTCGAAGAACGCGCGCCCGGCGACGCACGCGGAATCGGCAAGGTCGTCACGCTGCGCGTCAAGGGGTGGCTGCCATACGAACTCCGCTGGTCGTTCCGCGTCACGGAGTCTCACCCGCCACACGGCTTCAGCATCGAGGCGTGGGGCGATCTCGCCGGTCGCGGCCAGTGGACGCTCGCGCAGGACGGAAAGGACGTTCATGTCCATTACGACTGGCGAATCAGCGCGGATCGTCCACTGCTGCGGTACGGCTCCTTCGCCCTGAAGCCCGTGTTCGCCTCCAACCACCGCTGGGCAATGGACCGTGGCGCGGAAGGCATCCGACGCGAACTTGCGCGCCTCCATGCGGCAACACCCGAAGCGCGCGCCGCCGTTCCCCTCCCGCCGATACCGACGAAGAAAGCCCCCCCGCCTTTCATCATCGGCATTGCTGCCGCGATTGCCGCGATCTACCTTTTCCGGCGCGGTTCCCGAAAACCCGGCTAACAATTCGTGCGCGACTGGCGACATCGCCCTCGACCCGCGTGACAGCCCGACTACCATCGTGCTATCGTGCAGGCACGGGAGGCGGCAATGCCTCCTCGTGTCTTGATGTGAGGAGGGTCTTACGTATGTCGTTTCTCCGCACAAATCGCCTTTGGGTGCTTGTTCTCTTGCTTGTGATTGCCGTGCTTACCGCCTGCGGCAGCAGTACGACGAAAACGAACACGGCCACGCCTGCCCCATCTGCCACGCCAACAACAGCGGCAGACCGCGCCCTGATGACGCCAGCTGTCCCGAGCGCGACGCCGACGATACTCGCCACCCCGACCCCACTCGCCAATGACTTACCGACCGTCACTGCCCGCGCCACCGAGGCAGGCCGTGCCACAGGTGCCGCACCACCCGTCGCGACGCCTGGTGCGGGCACACCAACGCCGCTTGCCCGCACGACCGCCCCCGTCGTCGCGAACACCAATAGTACCGTCGCGACCGGCAGCAACACCGCCGTGCGCACGACGCAAGCCGCCGGTTCCGCGACGACAGCGACGTCCGTGGCGACGGCCATCGCGGCGACTACCCCCGGCGCCACATCTGTCAGCACATCCGGTTCGGCGATCGCGGGGACGAGCGCAGTCGGGACGCCGACCACGACGCCCGTGCCCACGAATGAGGCGCGCGGCTCGACCGAGCAATTCTTGCGCACTGTGCTGGCAAAGGGAGATATTTCCGTCTATCTGACCCCCGCACTCAAAGCGCAGACAGGCACCGATGGCTACAAACTGCTCAATGTCCAGCCGCCCGTGCAGCAATTCACCATTGACGGCGAGCAGCGCGACGCCGACGGTAATGGTGCGACCGTCCAGGCAACGATCACGACCGCCTCCGGCATCGCCAAGCGTACCCTCGTAATGCGCAAGCAGGGCAATATCTGGCTGGTTGATAATGTCCTCGGGTAGGGAGAAAAATTGCCTTGCCCCTTCAGCGCCGAGTGGGAATATTGAGCGTAGGCCTCCTCGACACACATTCGGTTAGACGTCTCGTTCATCCACACGCGGCGCAGGTAGGGCCGTGCGCAATTGGGAGTACGGCACGTCATACTGCCCAATCGGTTTGCCACCCCGGTCAAATGCCACCACGTACGTGCGATGGTCGCGATGGATGCTGACCACGGTGCCCGTGTCACCTTCTGCTAATCCATACGCGCGCATTCCCGCAATCAGTTGTACACGATCACCTACCGAATACATCGTCGTCCCTCAGCGCGTCGTGGAGATGAGCATATTCAACGACCTCCCAGGTCGAGGCGAGGCCGCACGGTAACCGCTATATTGTACTTCAGTTTATGTTCTTTGTCTCGCCAAACGCAAGGGGAAACGGCGTGGCCCGCGATATGCGATAGCAACGATAGTGAGCCGATTTCGGATGGCTATTTGGACGACGAAAGGGAGCAACAATGCCACGACACAAGAGTGAACCACCCGAGATGACGCAACCCGCCGCCCTCGGACGGACGTTGGATGTTATTGGCGGCAAATGGACTGCCGAGATCATCTTCGAGCTTCTACGCGGGACGCGCCGCTTTGGCGAGTTAAGTGCGGCGCTGGGCGGCGTCAGCCCAAAGATGCTGATCGCCCGGTTGAAAGAACTGGAGCGCCATGGGTTCGCCACCCGCACCCTCTATCCAGAGATCCCGCCGCGTGTGGAGTATGCACTCACAAGCGAAGGGCGTACCCTCAAGCCGATTATTGACGCGATGGTCGCATGGGGCGCGAGCCGTGAGGACGCGCGCAACGCCGCATAGCCCTGCGTGCGTGTCGGTGCTCTTCGCCATGATCGTGTAAGGGTTTTCCTGATGGTCGCAGGCTTTCCGGCCTGCGACCATCAGGCTTTGTACCGATGGAGACACGTTTGAACAGCTTCAGCGGCGACGGCGCGAAAAGACGCTGCCCGCCGCGAGCACGAGCAGAAAAGCATGGTGCTCGGTGAGCGGATTCATGGCTGGTGGTCCCGCCATTTCCGCTGACATCCGTGCAGAGCGGATTTTCTGGTCGCAGGCTTTCCCGCCTGCTTCTCCACTCTGGAGGCACGCTGGAAAGCGTGATCCCACGGGACTTTGCTCGTGACTGAAACGCATCGCGCTGACGTCTACCTGTTCTGCCGTGTCTACGAGCAATGACGCACGGATGTCAGAATTTCGTATTGACGTA
>JBBSFO010000418.1:0-5067 GCA_038238655.1 Thermomicrobiales bacterium
AGGTGCCGAGCGCAGACGCCCAGCGCGTCATCCAGGTGATGAGCAATACGAACCTGCGCGGCAAACGTGTCAATGTCTCTATCGCCCGCCCCCGCGACGAGATGGACGCCCCACCCCCGCGTCGCGACCGACGCCGCTGAGGTTCGAAATCGGGGAGAACCGCAAAGACGCAGAGTATGCAAAGAACGCAGAGAGGGAAGAGAGGGAGGATTAGTGAAAAGGCATCCGCTCTCATCTTCGCTTTCTCTCACTCTTCTGTGTTTTCTCTGCGCCTCTCTGTGTCCTCTGCGTCTCTGCGGTTCAATCGGTTTGTCCATCTCCGCGTGAGGGATTGTTTGATGGGGGAAAGGAGAGTGGCGGGGATGCCTTCGGGGTCGAGGGCGCGGGTGACGGCGAAGATCAGGCGGGGGCGGCGGAGGCCGCGCGGCCACCAGGTGAAGAAGGTCTCCTCGGTGAAGCTTGGGACGAATTTTTCCTTGTAGAAGCGCAATGACTGGAAATGATACAACGTGTTGAGGTGCGTGTACATCGTTGCGAATGTCCACCCGGCGAGGTGGTGGCTGGGCGGCTGGTGTGCCGGGCCGCAGTCCGCGAGCGCTGCCATGCCGAGCGTCGCGCACGCCGCGCCCTCCGCCCGGAGCGCGCCGACCGTCTCCTGAAACAACAGTTCCGTGACGCCGACCGGGGCATCGTCATCGCGAATAATGTCCTCCAAATACCAGCCATTGCGCGCCGGGATCGGCGAGCAGGCAAGGAAGCCGACGACCGTTTCGCCCTGCCACGCGAGAAATAGGCGGCGATCCGCCATCTGCTCGAATGGATGAATGCCGAGGAGAAAGGAAAGCGCGGTCATGCCCCGCGTCGTCAGCCATGTCTCGATCAATTGCTGGACCTGCGCGCGCACATCATCCGTCACCGCGTCGGCGTGGCAACGGCGGACGGAAACGCCTTCGCGCGTCGCGCGGTTGATGTTCGCGCGAATGTGCTTCATCTTCTGGCCGCGCGCGCTCCACGTTTGGAGATCGTAGAAGTTATCCTCACCAATTTTCACATGGTCGAAGCCGAGCTGTTCGGTGAGCAGCGTCGTCGCGCGCGGCGTGGCTGGGAGAAAAGCGATCATTCGTCGCGCCTGTTTCGCGGCGCGCATGAACGCAGCGGTGAGCGGCACGATATCCGATTCCGCGCAGATTGGGTCACCGCCGCAGAGCCAGACGCGTCCGTACTGCTGGTAGGCGATCACGCCGTCTATACCGGGGGCGGTGAACGAGGTAAACGGTGGGGGCAACAGCGTCACATACGCGTTCGTGTTGTAGCCGTGGCGGAGGATAACGGATCGCGCCTGCTCGACTGTTCCTTCGGTCGTCGCTCCCATACCGCTCCCACTACGCACCGTTCGCCGCCGCTCCTCTTGCTGCCCCAGTATACGATGCCAGCGGTGCATCGGACGTAAAGGGAATGAAACCAAATGAACCGCAAAGACGGTGAACGAAGAAAGAGGAGTGTCCAAGGTGTAGCGAGGGAATCTCGGAGGTAAGCGGCGCGCGGCATGCCAAAGGTTCACTACCCGGTCTTCCTCGTACCGGCAACCCGAAACGGTCACACTACTTCACCGCGTTTGCGGGAGATCCGATAGGTCATGTCTAGGTTTGCAACGGAGGTACCACAATGCTCATCCCTGATTTACCGCGCACCTCGCCCGAACGGCAGGGCATCGCTTCGTCAGCTCTGCTTCACTTTGTCGAGACACTGGACAGCCAGCTTCACGAATTACACAGCTTTATGCTGCTTCGGCACGGCAGTGTTGTGGCCGAAGGGTGGTGGTCACCCTATCGGCGCGAATATCCCCACATGCTGTTTTCCCTCAGCAAAAGTTTCACTTCGACGGCCGTCGGTCTGGCTGTGGCCGAAGGGTATTTTTCCATTGACGATCCGGTATTGCCCTTCTTCCCAGACGAAGCGACCACGGAGGGAAGTGATTATCTCGCAGCGATGCGTGTGCGGCATCTCCTGTCGATGACCACTGGTCATACCGGCGATACCTGGGCTTTTATGGTTGATCGGCCAGACGGCAACTGGATCAAAGGCTTTTTTGAGGCACCAGTTGTGCACGCGCCGGGAACGCATTTTCTGTATAACACCGGAGCAACGTACATGCTCTCTGCTATCGTGCAGAAAACCACGGGCACCAGGCTCATGGATTACCTGGAGCCGCGCTTGTTTGAACCGCTGGGTATTCAGTATGCCGCTTGGGACGAATCCCCTCAGGGGATCGCGACTGGCGGCGTTGGACTGCGTCTCACCACCGAGGACATCGCACGCTTTGGTCAGCTCTATCTGCAAAAAGGCATCTGGCAGGGCAGACGACTGCTCTCGGAAGCCTGGATTACGGAAGCGACAACATCTCGGATTGAGCCGGTTGCCAACCCGCAAAGCGATTGGACGCAGGGCTACGGCTATCAATTCTGGCGCTGTCGGCATGGCGCGTACCGGGGAGACGGGGTGTTTGGCCAGTACTGTATCATCATGCCGGAACAGAATGCCGTCCTCGCCATCACGGGTGGCATCGATGTATACGATGCGCCTCTGCCGTTGAACCTCGTCTGGGACCTCTTGCTTCCGGCAATGAGCAAAGAGTCACTTGCCGAGGCAAGCGCAGAAGAACACCGTCTGACGGATACGTTGTCCAGTCTGACACGGCTTCCGGTGCAGGGACGGGCTACCTCACCCATTGCGTCACAGGTTGTTGGTCGAACATACGATGCCGATGTCAATGATCTGAAGATCGAAACCATCGCCCTGCATGAAACCGAGTCTGGATGGATGGTGAGCATCAAAACGGCTGCGGGCGAAGAGACGATTTCCTGTGGGTACAACCTGTGGCAGCCAGGTCAGACCACGCTCTTTAACGACTTCTGGGTGGTCGGTCCCACACCAGTCGTTGCCAGTGGTGCATGGACAGCCGAAGAGAACTTTACGATGGTCGTCCGGCTGTATGAAACCCCGTTCTTCCACACACTGGTGTACCATTTCATCGGTGATGAGATGCTCATTGAAACATGGGTCAACGCCTCACTTGAGGCGACGAAAACGCTGCTGCTGACGGCACATCTCGCATAAAGCGCGAGGGGGTCAGGGAAAGGTGCGATCTCCGAACCAGAATCGGCGCATTGCATAGTGGTACGGTGAGAGGGGAAAATACGTTATCCTGATCGTACGAACGTCAGTGTGATGTCCTTCTCCCAGGCCGCTCCGTCTCGTGACATTTCACCCTTGCCGACCATCGTGTTGCCGTCATCCTCGATCGCAATGGTGAAACGCTGGGAAAAACTAGGCTCGTCGCGCCACCACTCCAGCGTCTTTCCGGTCATGGTCACGTCGTGTTTTCTTGAGACACCGCGTTCATCAAAGTAGAGCATGAAATAACGCTGCGCCACATCATCGCTGCCGAAAATGGCGACACCGCTCGGGAAATCGGGTTCGTCAATCTCTGAGTGCATGAGCAGGAAAGCGCCACCCTCGATCCACTCGAAGGTTGTACGGCCATGCAAAGTGGTGCCAGGAAGGTAGGGATGGGAGCCGGTAGTCTGCCATTCGCCCACTAAATCCTTGAAGGATTGCAGCGCTGGGTTTGGTATTAATGCTTCGCTTCCGATTTCCCTTGCCATGTTTTTGATTATAGCAGGTTGCCCAAGAACGACAATCACACCGAGACACGTCACAAACGATTCGAACCGACGCAACAGCTGCTGCTCTTCGCGCTTGCGGCGCGACGTTTGACAGCCGTCACTGATGGTATACATGCACCATCACGGCTCTCCCGCACTCTCGATGCCTGAAATCGCTGATCGGCATCATCCAGATTGCGGAAGATCCAGCAGGCTATGGCTCCATCCACCGTGCGGTTACCGCTTTTTCATGTGCCAAACCGTTGCGCGTTGCGCACCTTCGCCCGTGCCGCCTCGTCCTCCCGATTCTTCGGCGGTGCATTCGATGCGAGCGAATCGAGCAGCCGACTGGAGATGCGTGTGATGTCATCTACTGCTGCGGAGAACACGGCCTCGTTCGCCTTGGATGGGCGATTGAAGCCACTGATCTTCCGGACGTACTGCAACGCCGCAGCTCGGATTTCCTCCTCGCTGACGGGCGGGTCGTAGTTATAGAGCGTCCTGATGTTGCGACACATCTGCCGTGCCTCCCCTACGTATCTGCAGCGACTGGCGCTGCGTTCACCGCGAACACAGCACATCCTTGCCAACACATGATAGTCGTTTGATACGCAGCGAGATCGACAACGACCGGATGCATTCCTCGTCATCGAGAGCGCGGGAGAGCCACCATCATGTGGCCTGGTCCACTCCCCAGTTTCCGCTTTCGTTCAGATCTGGAACGTCGCCGCCGTGTCGTGGCGGGCGCGCTGCTCGATCAGGGTATCGAGGGTGATGCTGCCGAGGGCGTCGGCGACTGCGGCGTTCACCTGCTCCCACGCGGCGCGAACGACGAGATCGGTCGCGGCGTCGTTGCCGCGTGCATCGGTGGACGGACCCGCGCCCTCGGGGGGTGTTGGGCCGTCGAGCGCGGCGACGATGTCCGCGATGCTGATGGTGCGGGGCGGGCGGGCGAGTTGATGCCCCCCTTGCGGGCCGCGCAGCGAGCGAATCAGCCCCGCGCGCCGCAGGAGGATGAGCAGTTGGTTCAGGTACGATTCCGGGATGCCCTGCCGCATGGCGATATCGTGGCTCTGCACGGGCATGCCACGCGCGTGGAGCGCGAGGTCAATCAACGCGCGCAGGCCGTAGTCCGTTTTACTCGTGCGCCGCATTGCCACTCGCGGAGTGCGTGGGATTGAGGCTGCCGCTCTTGAACCCGGCGAGGTCGAGCGTGATAAATCGGAAGCCGATGTCCGCGAGTGCGTCCACAATCGCCGCACGCTGCTCCATCACCTTCGGGAAGTCGCTTGGTTGCAATTCGAGGCGCGCGATCTCGCCGTGGTGCCGCACGCGGAAACCCCGGAAACCGAGGACACGCAGATATGCCTCCGCCTGCCCGACCTGATCCAATTTCTCGATG
>JBBSFO010000419.1:0-5065 GCA_038238655.1 Thermomicrobiales bacterium
CACGAGACGGGCAGCGGTGCGCGAGTCGCCGCTGGCGAAGAGGGTGACGTCGTGGCCGCGGCGGACGAGTTCCTCGGTGAGGGTGGAGACGACGCGCTCGGTACCGCCATACAGGAGGGGCGGCACGGCCTCGATCAAGGGTGCGACCATCGCGATCTTCATGCCTCATCTCCTTGTCATTGGTGATTGCCGCAATCACGGTAGTCACAGGGGGGCGCACACGCATCCCATGGGCGGCGCTGCTCCGGTGTGAACGCCACCCATCGTATCACCAGGGTTCTCTGACGAAACGGCAACGAGTGTGTGCGTAGCGGTGCAACGCATCGCGACCGTCAACCATCGCGTGCGCCGTACCGGCTGACACCGATCGTCGCGCCCCCACGGTCATCACGCCGCGCGCGGCCCCGCATCACCAACACCCCTCGGACGACCCGCGAAACCGGGGCAACACCACAAGGGAGATTCGCAAAGCACGACGCTTACGCCTCCGCGATCGCTGCCGTCGTGACGGCACCCTCTCCCTCGGTCGCCGCGGCACCCACCCCTTCCTTCGTCGCCTCCGCTGCCGGATTATCCGCTGCCCCATCGAGGGCTGCCGCGTTCGCCAACGCCGCAGCACCACGCACCGCTTCCGCCATCCCCGCCGCCGCAAGCGCCTCGCTCTGTTGCACGAGCGCCTCCGACGCCGCGAACCGCTCCATTCCCCCGGCAACTTCATCGGCACTCAGATCGCCGATCGCTGCGCCGGTGCTTGCCAGCGCTGCCGCCAGCGCTCGCGTACTGCTTGCACGCAACACGCTATCGACTGCCAACGCGCTGAGTCTGGCGCTGCCGTCGTTCAGGTAAGTCGCGAGGGTGGACATCTGGAGCCGACCGAGAATCGTGCCGATCACCTGGAACTCCCCGGACAGGCGCCCCAACTCCATGCCCCGCTCGAGGTCGGCCGTGCTCAGCACGCCGACCACCGTGCTGAGGGTCTCGACATCCGCCGCCGCCGCCAGCATCTCCGCACCCTGTGCGACGTCTTTCGCCCCTGCATCGGCAGCAATCTTGCCGAGTCTGGCCATGCGACCGGCAATCGCCTCGAGATCCGCGGCGTCGGCGAGGTCGCTGGCACCGGTGGCAAGGGCGATGTGCCGCGCGTCTTCCCGTTCCTGTGCCGTTTGCGCGGTGGCTGCGGGATCCTTGCTTCCCTCCCCTGCCACTGCAGTGCTGGCGGCATCGGCGGCCACAGCGGCCGCCTGGCGCGTCGGCGTGTGCGCGCGACGAGGCGCTCGTCGCGCGGGGCGGCGGCTGCGCGGTGGAGCTGGGTTGCTTACCGGCGTTGGATTGCGGCTTCTTACTCATCATGTCCTCCTCCTTTTGCGACTATGCCTCCCTGAACGCCGCGCCTCTTCGAGGCGAGCCTCAGGTCTTGAACGCCGTGAACGCCTCCTGAAACATCGCGCGGTGGTGCTTCTCCCGCTCCACCGCCAGCCCGAAGCTCGCCGCCGCGTCTGCACGCCCTTCCGCCTCCGCCTCGCGGATCATGCGCGGGTACATCTCCTCGATCTCATCGTCCTCACCGTTCGCCGATTCGTCGAGGTTCGCACTCGTCGTGCCAATCCCGCCCGCGACCCGCAGATGGCTGATCCCGTGGATCGTCTCCGCTCCGGCCGCTTCGAGGAAGAGTTGGGCGATCTCGGGATGGCCCTCCTGCATCGCCTGCAGCGCGAAGGCGGTGTACTTCAGCCGTGCCCGTGCCTCGCCGGTGATCGCGTTCTGCAGGTTCTCGTCTGTCTTGCCCATGTGATGCTCCGTTTCCTGTTCGTCCAATTTGCCAGGCGTGGAACGGTTCATTCCCACCCTGCTGCCGTTAGCGACCGTGCGTGGGAGGTATCCCTCCGCCGACGCGTTGCCGCCCTCACGTCTCATCGCAGTATCGGCCGTGGCGCGTCGCAAAAGCGTGACATTAGGCGACGCGGCGTCGCGTTTCCATGCCGCTGCGTCAGTTGGCGGCAAGCACAGCGGTGCGTCCGTCCTCAACACCCGGATCGCTCATCGAGGAGACCACCCCGCGAGCACCGCGCTTCCCGCGCACCGGGGAGGAATCAAGCACCGTCGCGATCGCCGTCAGCAGATCTTGCAGGTCATTCGGTTTGCGTACCACCGCGCAGTGCATGGCGCGCAACAGCTCGGTGCGCACCGGCAGGACGACCGGCTCGCCGGTGACGATGACGGCAGGAATGTGCATTGTCTCCACGTCGGCCCACAGGCGCTTGAGTAACGCCCAGCCATCGTCACGCCGCTCGATCCAGAGATCGAGGATCACCAGCGCCGGCTGCATCTGCCGCAGCAATGCGTGCGGATCGGGCTGCGCAGACGCATCCCAGAGCAGGGGGACGTAGCCTTCTTCGCTCAGCAGCTCATGCATCAGGGAGAGGAAGGAGGGGTCGTTGTCGAGCACCGCGATCACCGGGGCAGTCTTCCGGCCCTCGTTCCGCAACGCTGGATGGGACGATCGAAGCGGGGAGCGGCTGCGGGCCACCTTCCCGTGGGACGGTTGGTCATTATCCCGTTGCAGAGAAGTGCGGAACACCCCTCTCCTCGCATGAATCCCGGGTATCGGTTCCGGCTGTATGACGATGTGCGGCGTCATCGAGTGCACAACCCTTCCTGCAGCACGGGTGCGTGACTGCGTGCTCCCCTGTTCTCTGTGCCAGCTACCGGTGCGCGCCTCCCGGTGAAGGCCCGAAGAATCGGTGTCAGCATCAGCACACCGATCAGGGCCGACAACCGCCCGCCGCTGCCCGCCCCGAACACGGTGTCACGCTCATCGTGCTCCACGCTATCCTTTCCCACCGTGCCAGAGCAGGAGTGCGATCGCGATCAGACACCACGCCAGCGACTGCATCCGGTAGCGTCCATAGTCGCTCCGCGCGAACCCGAGCAAGAAGTCGATGGCGAAGATGATGGCGGCGATCAAGAACAACACGAGCACCACTCCGACCGTCATCGGGATTTCCTTTCGCTACTCGCCCTTGGGCGGCACCTCGTCGCCCGTCACACACCCTGGGGCCTCCACGCCGGCAGCAGGAGGTGTCCCTGCCGTGTCCGTCACGCCAGCGGCGCGGTCCGCGGCTTCGCTGTTCACGGTCAGCAACTCCGCGCCGACCGTGAGGATCGCTTGCGCGTCAATCGTCGTCGTCGTCCCGCCCAGACCGAGCATCCCGCCCGTGTGCGCCGCCAGTTGGGTGATCGCTCCACTCGCGGGATCGATCTCGACATGGGAGATCGTCCCGAGGAACGTACCTGCCTGATCCACGATCTTCAGCTTCCTGAGTCCATCGAGGTCACGCAGGTCATCCGCCGCACCGCCGGTGCTCGGGGTCTGCGTCGCCGTGCTGCTCGCCACCGTGATCGCGTCCGGACCGACGGCTGCCACCGCGTCGAAGGGGACGATAAACGTACCCGACTCCCCCTTGACTTGCAGCGCGATGACCTTTCGCGCCGTCAGATCGAGGAGGGGTTGCTCAACATACCCGAGTTTCGTGCCCTGCTGGACCGAAACGATTGCCATGCCCTTGAGGGTCTGCGCGTCCATGTTGGCTCCTTTAACTGCCCATGAGGGTGCCCGGCGCGGTGCGCGTGGCTTGGGTCCGGGGCGGCGCCGGGGTGGGTCTGGTCATGTGATGTCTCCTCGCATCGCGCCCCGACCGTCATCCCGTCGCGCCCGGCCCCGCATCACCAGCGACCACAGGAGGGCGAGCAGCACCGCGCCAATCAACGAGCGCAACAGCGGGACGCCATTGACCGTGTAGTCCGGCGAGATGCTGAAATGCAACACATGCCCGGTGATCCACGCGCCCAGCATCCCGAGGATCACCGCCCCCACGAACCCCAGCGGGACGCGCGTGCCGACAATCGCTTCCGCGACCAAGCCAACAACCAGTCCGACCAGCAGGAGGATGAGGAGCTGGTCGAGCGGCGGCAACGTGAGGGTGATCGTCGTATCCGCGATCCATGCCATTGTCGCTCGCTCCTTACCCCCGCGCAGGCACACCCATCGGGAGCGCGCACGGAATCACGCGCCGGATCAGCGCCGGCCGCGATACCAGAAGCCGCCGCCGCCGAAGAGCAGCAGGACAACGAGGATGATGATGATGAGGGTGGTCGTGGACATTGCACACTCCTTGCCGATACATAATCGGATTGATTACCGTGCGGACACAAAACAGCGCGTTCCAGGGACAGCGGGACGGTCACGCTAGAGCGCGCTGCCGCGCCGCCCCGTGACCAGCTGCACGACCAGGACGATGACCGCGATCACGAGCAGCAGGTGGACGAGCGAGCCGCCGATCCCGCCGATGAAGCCCAGCAGCCAGAGAATCAACAGGACCGCCAAGATTGCCCAGAGCATCTTTCCCCATCCTTTCCGTCCGAGCGGACGCGAGATCGACCGCAGGTGTGCAACGAACGTTGTATGAAGAGGATAGGGGACGGGGGATCGAAAAGACGTCACAATCCCGCACGCATCGTGGCAAAACCGTGACAATGTAGCCAACCGAGCCCGATGCCTTCATTCTTCCCATCGGTGGATAGACCCCGATCACGCGGCGCGTCTGGTTGCTGAGATGACTCGATGTGCCAAAAAGGAACCTATTTGAGGCAAGCCCGAACACTGTTCAGCTTGTCGAGGTTCACCTAGGTTTTTTGGTTCCTCAACCCGTCTCTTTATCGACGTCTCATGACGATGCGTCATTGCTGACTTTCGCGACTGTCCGATGCTTTGGGCCATCTCACGCCCTCCCATACTAACCGTGTCCCCCGCGCCGTTGAAAGAAGTGGGCGATGCTCCACTCCGGGGCCGATGTCGATCAGGCGCTACGAAGAGGAAGCGGGGTAGCGGAGGCAGCATGCTTTCCCATGCGCGGACTTACCAATAGCGTCGCGGCGGCATGGTGCGCCGGTTCCGTTGATCGCGTCGGGCGTACGCGCATGCGGGCCGCGGTGTGCTCGCTCGTTTCTCGATGCGGGCACCAACCCGGATGAGGACCATCGCGAGCGCGAGCAGCACAAACACTGC
>JBBSFO010000420.1:0-5040 GCA_038238655.1 Thermomicrobiales bacterium
ATTCCGTTACACTACGGTATGCGAAGCGTGTCGGCACGTTTCTCACCATGTTCATGATTTTGGCTGATAGTGACCAGTGAGGCGATAGCAATGTTCAAGTTTCTCGGCAAGATATTCGACAACAATGAGAAGGCAATCCGCACCTATATGCCGCGCGTCGCGCGCATCAACGAACTCGAACCGGCGATGCACGCGAAGAGCGACGACGAACTGCGGGCCGTTACCGACGAACTGACCGCCCGGCTCGAGGAAGGCGAAACGCTTGACGACATTCAGGCCGAGGCATTCGCAGCGGTGCGCGAAGCTTCCCTGCGCGTCAATGACATGCGTCATTTCGATGTTCAACTGATCGGTGGGATGGTCCTCCACGAGGGCAATATCGCCGAGATGATGACGGGCGAAGGCATGACGCTCGTCGCAACCTTGCCTCTCTATCTCAATGCGCTGACGGGTGAAGGCTGCCACCTCGTGACCGTGAACGACTACCTCGCCAAACTCCATGCACGCTGGATGGGGGCGACCTATCACTTCCTCGGCCTGTCCGTCGGCGTCATCCAGCACGAACGTTCGTTCCTCTACGATCCTACCTTCGAGGTGGAGGACGAGAGCTACAACCAGTTGCGCCCGGTATCGCGACCGGAGGCGTACGCAGCGGACATCACGTATGGCACGAACAACGAATTCGGCTTTGATTACCTGCGTGACAATATGGTTTTCCGGCCGGAAGAGATGGCGCAGCGTCCGCTCGTGTACGCGATCGTGGACGAGGTGGACAACATCCTCATCGACGAAGCGCGCACGCCGCTGATTATCTCCGGCGATGCGCAGGAGGCGACCGATCATTACGATCAGTTCGCCCGGATCGCACGGACGCTGAAGCGGGAGCGTGACTACATAATTGACGAGAAGACGCGTTCGGCCAGTTTGACTGATGAGGGCATTGATCGTGTCGAGGAGCAGGCGGGCATCCCCGATGGATCAAGTATTTACGACGAGCGATACTCCGACCTGACGCACTACATGGAGAATGCCCTGAAGGCGCAGGCGGTTTATCAGCGCGATAAAGACTACATTGTCCGCGATGGCGAGGTCGTGATCGTGGATGAGTTCACCGGCCGCTTGATGGACGGCCGCCGGTATAGCGAGGGGTTGCATCAGGCAATTGAGGCGAAGGAGGGCGTGCATGTTAAGCGAGAGAACCGCACGCTCGCCACGATCACCTTCCAGAATTACTTCCGCATGTACGAGAAACTGGCGGGCATGACCGGCACAGCGGCGACCGAGGCGGAAGAGTTGTACAAGATTTACAAGCTCGAAGTCGTCACCATCCCGACCAACAAACAGATGATCCGCGAAGACATGGCCGATTACGTCTTCAAGACCGAAGAAGCGAAGTTTCGGGCGGTCGCGGACGAGATCAAGGAGCGGCAGGAGAAAGGGCAACCCGTCCTTGTTGGCACCGTCTCGGTCGAGAAGAGCGAGCATCTGAGCGAGCTGCTTACGCGCCGGGGCATCGAGCATACTGTCCTGAATGCCAAATATCACGAGCGCGAGGCGGAGATCGTCGTCAACGCGGGCGCGAAGGGCGCGGTGACGATTTCGACAAATATGGCTGGTCGCGGCACGGACATCAAACTCGGTGAGGGCGTCCGCGAGGTTGGCGGTTTGCACATTATTGGCACGGAACGGCACGAGGCACGCCGAATTGACAATCAGTTGCGCGGTCGCGCCGGTCGCCAGGGCGATCTGGGTTCGTCGCGCTTCTATGTCTCCCTGGAAGATGACCTGATGCGGCGATTCGGTTCGGAGCGCATCGCCGGCATGATGGACAAACTCGGCGTTGATGACGACACGCCAATCGAATCCGGGTTGATTTCTCGCTCGATCGAGAGCGCGCAGACCAAAGTCGAGGGCTACAACTTCGACTTACGCAAGCACGTCGTCGAGTATGACGACGTTGTCAACAAGCAGCGCGAGAAGATCTACGAAGATCGCGCGAAGATCGTCCGTGGCGAGAACATGAAAGATGCCGTCCTGGACGCGCTGCAAAGCGAAATCGAATATGCCATAGACGCGCATAGCGGCGGCAACGAGCAGGATTTCGATGAAGAGGGGTTGCTCAAAACGCTCTCCGGTATCTTTCCGCCCCCGCCAACGTATGAGCCGGACACGCGCGATCTCGATGGTTTGAAAGAAGACCTCGTCGCCATGATGGAGGAAGCATATCAGGCGAAGGAAGCGGAACTCGGCGACGAGAACATGCGCCAACTCGAGCGGCTCGTCATGCTGCGCATCATTGACACGCTCTGGGTCGAATACCTGACGTCCATCGAGGATTTGCGCATCGGTATCGGCTTGCAGGCATACGGGCAGCGCGACCCGCTCGTTTCTTTCAAGACGGAAGGCTTTCGGATGTTCCAGCAACTTCAGCGAAATATCCTGCACGATATCGCGCACACGATCTTCAACGTCACGCTCGTCCAGCAAACGCCTGATACCGGTGTTTTCGCTAACGCAACGACGAACCGTGAAGAAGAGGCGAGTGGCCCACAGTCGAAGCGCGCAAAGGCGAGTGGCAACGGTGGCAAAGTTGGTCGCAATGCCCCCTGCCCGATGGGCACGGGCCGGAAAGTCAAGCAATGCTGCGGCGCATGTGGCCTCGCGAATGGCTGTGACCGGCGAGGTGTCGCAAAGTTCAGCCCGCAGGCTGCGGACTAATATGGCGTTAGCGGTCTAAAAATCAGGATCGTAGCCGCGAAAATCGCGCACAATATCGGAGATCTGTTCGGCGAGTGTACCGAACGATTTCCGTCGTGATGCCGTGAGGTAGCCGAAGAGAATCACCAGCGCAAGCAGCACGCCCCAGAAACCGACACGACGGCGGCTCGTGGATTCATTCTCCACAGGTGTGCTGTCGCCGCCGTCCGAAGATGCGTGAGTCACGACATCGAGTAAATGCGGGGTGTTCATCGCATCAATCCTCTCCGGCGGCAGCGGTATCGGGGGTCAGGCGTGCGGCAATGTCGCGACGTTCATCGGTCGTCAGCGAGACGATCAAGTCCGTAAAGATCGTGTTCGCAAGGTCTCTGCGCTCGTCTGGCGTCATCAACTCGATGGCTTGTGCGGCAACCTCGTGGATCGCTTCGACGCGTTCTTCGGGTGACATGTTGCCAATCACCGTGTCTACGACGCTTCGCAGTAATCCCATTCGCCCCACACTCCTCGCTTGTCGCTGCGCCGCTCGCCGCATCGCAGGAGTATAGCACAGCGCCCGATGCGCGCTTGTCCATCCTCATCGCGCGTGCGAGACTACCGCCATGACCCAAACGCTCGTGCTTTCTGACATTCACGGTAACAAGGACGCACTCGACGCGGTGATCGCGGACGCGGGAGCAGCCGAACGCATCTGGTGTCTCGGCGACATCGTCGGGTACGGGCCGGAACCTGGCGCATGCGTTGCGTGGGTGCGTGAACACTGCGATCTCGTGCTTTCGGGCAATCATGACTACGCCGCGTTCGATCCGTTAGTCATTCGCGACTTCAACCCGAATGCCGCGCGTGCGGCAGAGTGGACACGCGACCAGCTCGCGGCGGACGAGATTGCCTACCTCCAGTCGTTACCCTCGCTCGTCGAAGTGGATGGCGTGATGCTCGCCCATGCCAGCCCGGTCGATCCGATCTGGACGTATATCCTGTCGGTCGTGGATGCGCGCGATGCCTTCAGTGCGTTGACTGGCGCGTTGTGTTTCGTTGGTCACACTCATGTCGCGGCCTGCTATGCCGAGGTGGATCGCATGACAGTGCGCGTACCGGTAGTCAACGATGATCCGCTTCCCGTCAGAGGCGGACGATTCATCGTTAATCCCGGCAGTGTCGGGCAGCCGCGTGACCGTGATCCCGACGCCGCGTATCTTTGGTACGACGATGAAGCGCAGACTGTGACATGGAAACGCGTCGCCTACGATATTAAGGTAGTGCAGGAGAAGATTCTTCGCGCCGGTTTACCGGATCGTCTGGCCGCACGCCTCGCACTCGGCCAGTAGGTTTGCGGCCCGATACGCGCGCGGCTATACTCTCGCATGGTCTTGGCGATCCGGTAGCGAAAAAGGGGATCCCGCGCGTGCCGCAACATGCTCAAATCAGGTTGCATCGTCAGTTGGTCGTCGCCATCAACGGCGGCGCAGTTGATCCGATTCTCCTTGATCTTGCCGCAACCCTTAGCAAGCGGGATCGCACGCAAGTGGCGGTCGTATACGTTGTCGAAGTCGGATTGCAATTGCCCGTGGACGCGGACTTGCCACAAGAACTGGAGCGTGGTGAGCGCGTGCTGGTTGCTGCTGAGCGTACCGCTCGCGACCGTGGGCTGCGCGCGACGTATGATGTCCTCCAGGCGCGCTCGGTCGGTGCCGCTATCGTGGATGAAGCGGTGCAGCGTGGCGCCGATCTGATCGTCCTCGGTGCCCAGGTGCGGGAGCAGTATGGAGAGCCGACGTTCGGCTCGACCGTGCCCTATGTGTTCATGCACGCGATGTGCGAAGTCTGGGTTTGTCGCCTGCCGTTAGCTGCACGGCCAACGATGCGGTGACGGTTCAGACAAAGGGAATGGACGGAAAGTATGCAGGATGCACGGCAGGCTACGAACCGCGCAACGGATGTCGTGATCCTCGGCTGTGGCCGCGTCGGCTCGCGACTCGCGACGATGTTGGACGGCGACGGTTTCCACGTCACGGTGATTGACACGGACAGTCACGCATTTCGGCGGTTGCCGGAATCGTTTCGCGGGCGTACGATTCTCGGGACCGGTATTGACGAAGATGTGTTGCGTCGCGCCGGTATCGAGGGCGCGCAAACGTTTATCGCCGTCACCAATCGCGATAACCCGAATATCATGGCGGCGCAAATCGCCCAGAACGTTTTTCGCGTGCCGGAGGTCATGGCGCGCGTCTACGATGTGGAACGGGCGGATGTCTATGCAAAGATGGGGTTAAAAACGATTTGCCCGACGACGACCATTGCGCAGTTGTTTCGCGCGCAGGTCAC
>JBBSFO010000421.1:0-5015 GCA_038238655.1 Thermomicrobiales bacterium
GCCGTGCCAAGAAAGTTTGTCTTCAATTCGATAGTCGTGAAACCGCGTCCTCCTTCCGGCAGGTTTGCCGCCGCGCCGAAGCCGCAGGCCGTGTCCGCGAGGGCAACAACCGTTGCAGCATGGAGGAAACCGTTCGGGGCGAGCAGTTCGGGGCGGATCGTCAGTTGGGCGTCCACGCGCCCGCCCTCGATCGTAACGATTTCGAGGCCGAGATACCCCGGCAGCGTTCCGGGGAGTCGCGCGTTCATCTGTTCCAACGTTGGCGGCATTGCGGCTCCTTGATAATCGTGGTGCGAGGAGTCGGCACCGTCGCACGCGAGTAACGCTCCGCAGCATACTATAGGCGAAGCAGCAAGCACGATGACCTGATCCACGCGTTACATTACTCGCAAAGGATGACGACGAAGGAACGGTTCGATGACGGTCGTGCGTGCGCATTGCCACCGGGGCGGGGCTGCCGCACAATACCGACAGCCCGCCGGGTACGATAAGGAGATCGCCATCGTGAATGCTACCGCCCTCGCCGCACCTGCCGCCACGATTTGGCCGCCCGGCCCATCGTCGCGCGCGTTCCTCCGTTCTGCCTTTATGCCGGGTACGAATCCGATTACGCGATTCACCGCGCTCCAGAAGCGCTACGGCAACGCCTTCGCCTTCCATCTGCGCGGCCGCCACTTCACGATGTTCATTGGGCCGGATGTGAACCAGTATGTGCTCGTGACCAATGCCGCCGCATTTACGCAGGGCGCATCCGTCCGTCTCGGGCCGGTACTTGGCGAGGGGTTGCTGACGAGCAACGGCGCGCTGCACGCGCGACAGCGCCGTCTCATCCAGCCCGCCTTCCATCGGGGGCGGATCGAGGGCTACCAAGCGGTGATGGCAGCAGATACCGCACGAATGCTCACTCAGTGGCGCGCGGGCCAGACACTCGATTTCTCCGCCGCGATGCACGACCTGACGCTGACAATTGTCGGGCGGACGCTCTTCGATGTTGATCTCGCCCATCAGTCCGGCGCGATCGGGGAGAGCGTCAATGAGATGATCGGCTTTCTCCGCTTCCGTCCGGTCTCATTCCTGAACATGCAGATCAACCTGCCGGGCTTCCCGTATCGCCGCTTCCTGGTGAACAAAGCGAAAATGGACGCGATGGTCTATGGCTTGATCGCCGCGCGGCGCGCGGATGGGAAAGATAACGGCGATATCCTTTCGATGCTGCTCGCCGCCCGCGACGACGACGGCACGGCGATGACGGATACGCAGGTACGCGACGAAGTGCTGACCTTTCTTGCCGCCGGGCACGAGACGACCGCCAATGCCCTCGGCTGGACATTCATGCTGCTTTCCCAGCACCCGGCAGTCCGCCAGCGGCTTCGGGAGGAGATCGCCGCTGTCCTCGGCGACCGATTGCCCACATCCGCCGATCTCGCCCGCCTGACGTATCTCGAATGCGTCATCAAAGAATCCATGCGCCTGTATCCACCCGCATGGGCCGGAACGCGCATCGCGCAGGAAGACGTGGAGGTGCGCGGCTACCGCCTGCCGAAAGGGACGATTGTCGGCTTCAGCCAGTACCTGACACATCGGATGCCGGAAATCTTCGCAGACCCCGACCGCTTCCTGCCCGAGCGATTCGACCCCGACCACGGCGAGCTGCACCCGCCGTACGCCTATATCCCCTTCGGCGCGGGTCCACGCTCCTGCATCGGCTCCGGCTTCGCGATGATGGAACTGAAGACCATTGTACCGATCATCCTCCAGCGTTTCACACCCGACCTCGTCCCCGACCAGCGCATCGAGATCGAACCGCTCGTCACGCTGCGGGCCAAGCGCAATATCATGATGACTGTAGCGGGAACCGAACCGCAGCGACCGAAGAGTTGACAATCCGGCAGGAAATTTGGCTACATGTGCGATGGGAAAAGCGGCGGGACGTTTGGCCGGACAAAGGGGAAGCATGGACAGCGAAGCCATCCGGGCAGAAAAGAAGCGCATCATCAAGCAGCATGGCAAGTGGACTGCGCACAACATCCGCCTCGCGGACGATGTGTACACGATCAGCAGAAAGCGGTTCATTGACGAGTTCAAGCAGCGGCGGATCCTCCAAATCGTTTCCGACATTACCAACCGGCCCTTGGAGGAATTGCGCGTCCTCGATCTTGCCTGCTGCGAGGGAGCGTATTCAGTCGAGTTCGCGCTACATGGGGCGGAGGTCGTCGGGATCGAGGGGCGGGAAGCAAATATCGTCAAAGCACAGTTCGCGAAGGATGTGCTCGGCCTCGACCGATTGACGCTGATTGAGGACGATGTCCGTAATCTCCGCCCGAAGGAACATGGCATGTTCGATGTCGTGCTCTGTATCGGTATCCTATACCACCTCAATGTCCCGGATGTCTTCACCTTCATGGAGCGGGTCGCATCGGTCTGCACGCGGCTCGCGATCATTGATACCCATCTCGGCATCACAGGCGATGTCAGCGCGAAGCACAAAAGCGTGACCTATTTTGGCGACACATTTCGCGAGCACGACCCCGATTCGAGCGCGGAGGAGCGGATGGAGAATCCGTGGGCCTCGCTCTCCGATCCGGAGAGTTTCTGGCTCACCCGTCCATCGCTCGACAACCTGCTGGCGAAGGTCGGCTTCACCTCGGTCTACGAGTGCCACAATCCATCTGAGATTTACCGACCTGCGGACCGGATTACCCTGGTCGCGATCAAGGGAACGCATCATCAGGTTCGTTCCGCACCGAACATCAACCGCGTGCCCGATGATCTGTGGCCGGAAACGCCCGCGCAACTACGCGACAATCCGTTACCGACCGATCCAGCGGCAGACCCGGGACTCGCCGCGATCATGCACGACGCCGTCATGTTGCCCCGCCGCGTCATCCGCTACGCCCGGCGGAAGGTGGATGATCTGCTGGACGAATAACGTGTGCCGGTTGGGGCGTCATGGTCTGTCACCAGGCCTGTGCCGCCGAGCACGAATATCGCGGGTGCCCGCAAACCGTCGCAAAGGGAGCGCGAAACGATGATATTCGATCTGGAGCGCGCGCGGACGGAGACGCCGGGCTGCCAGCATGTCGTGCATCTCAACAACGCGGGTGCGGGGTTGATGCCGAAGCCGGTATTGGATGCGGTAGTCGCGCACCTCGAACACGAGGCGCGAATGGGCGGCTACGAGGCGGCGGACGCGGCGCACGACGCGGTCGAACACACCTATGATGCCGCCGCTGCCTTGATCGGCTGCGAGCGGGACGAGATCGCGATGATCGAGAATGCCACCCGCGCGTGGGATATGGCCTTCTACTCCGTGCCATTCCACCCCGGCGACCGCATCCTGACGGCGATGGCGGAATACGCCAGCAACTACATCGCCTACTTGCAGGTCGCGGCACGGACGGGCGTGGTCGTCGAGGCGATCCCGAACGACGAGACGGGGCAACTCTCCGTGGACGCCCTGCGGCGAATGATTGACGACCGCGTGAAACTGATCGCCATCACGCATGTACCGACGAATGGCGGCCTCGTCAACCCGGCGGCGGCGGTCGGGCAGGTCGCGCGCGAGGCGGGCATCCCCTACCTGCTCGATGCCTGCCAATCGGTCGGGCAATTGCCGGTGGATGTGGAGGAAATCGGCTGCGACATGCTCTCCGCGACGGGCCGGAAGTATCTGCGCGGCCCGCGCGGTACGGGTTTTCTGTATGTGCGCCGCACAATGCTCGAACGGCTCGAACCGCCCTTCCTCGATCTCCACGCCGCGACGTGGGTGGCGCGCGATCGCTACGACCTCCGCCCAGACGCCCGCCGCTTCGAGAACTGGGAAATGAACTACGCGACGAAAATCGGCCTCGGCGTCGCGATTGACTACGCCCGCCAATGGAAAATCGAAACAACCTGGGCGCGCATCCGGTCGCTCGCGGCGATGCTGCGGGAACGACTGAACGCGATGCCGGGCGTCGTGGTACGGGACATCGGTGCGGAGCAATGCGGCATCGTCACTTTCACCGTCGCGGGGCACGACCCGGCGTGGCTCGTGGACGCGTTGCTCGCACGCGGCATCAATCTCTCCTTCACGACGCGCGCGGGCACACGCCTCGACATGGAATCGCGCGACCTTTCGGCGATGGTCCGCGCCTCCGTCCACTACTACAACAGTGAAGACGAGATCGAGCGCTTCTGCACGATCCTCGCCGCATTGCGATGATACTGCGTGTGCCCTTATTCCCGTGCTATCCGATACGTCAGCAGCACGACGCCCGAGTGGAAGGTCCGGGTGTCGGCGAGTCGCAGTTTGCTCTCGCTCCCGTCGGGGAACAGATGCCGCCCGTGCCCGAGGACGACCGGATGGACGAAGAGCCGCACGGTGTCGACGAGATTTTCCTGCACGAGCGATCGGACGAGGGTGACGCTGCCGGTGGCGACGATGTCTTTGCCGGGCTGCCGCTTCAGCGCCGCGATCTCCTCCACGAGCGGGCCGCTGAGGATCGTCGTGTTCTGCCAGTCTACCGTGGTCAACGACGAGGAGATAACATACTTGGTCGTGCGGTTGAGGTAGTCCGAAACGCCGGTGGTGTCATCGGTTTGGGCGGGCCAGTACTCGGCGAACTGCTCATAGGTCACGCGTCCCAGCAGGACCGCGTCGGCAGCCGCCATGTGCCCCCGGGTGACTGCGGCGATATCGTCGCCACCGTAGGGCGAGAACCACCCATCCTGTGCATCAATCACCCCGTCCAGGGTGATGTTCTCGGTCACGATCAAATCCCGCATGTTCGTCCTCCGTGTGTCTGCCGTAGCACTGTGGTAATACACGAGGGCAGATGATATTCCGCGTTCCCAGAGAGAGCATGCAATAGAGATGCCCCGCGACGCACCAGCGTCAGGAATCGGCGCTGCATCGTGATACGGATAGAAAGCGCGTGTTTGCCAGGTGTGCGAAGTCGGGGGCGAGACATTCCATGAAGATCGTGTCCCACAGTCTGCCGCCCATCCAGACGGACTCGCGACGCCGCGCGAAC
>JBBSFO010000422.1:0-4999 GCA_038238655.1 Thermomicrobiales bacterium
AACGCTCTATTACTCCCCAAAAGAGATGAGCGCAGCGCGAGTGGCCAAAGGGAGTAACGTGTAGCGAGAACCTCGTCGCGAGCCGTACAAAACCCCCCTGGTAACTCTTAACCCGCTACTCGTTACTCCCCGGAGGGGATGATGGCGAAGACCGGCAGGCGTATCGAGCAGATCAATGATTTCCTGCGGAACGAAATCGCGACGATAATCCGGGAGGAACGGGATGAACTGCGCCTGAAACTCGTCAGTGTGACAGAGGTGCAGACCAGCCCCGATCTGCGGCACGCGCGCGTCTATATCAGTACACTCGGTGGCGAAAAGGAGCGGGATGTGGCGGTTGAAACGCTGCGACGCCACTCTCGGCACCTGCGCCACCTGTTGGCACCGCGCATCACGTTTCGATCCGTCCCGGAACTCGATTTCCGCCCGGATGCGTCGCTCGAAACGGGCGCGGCGGTGCTGCGCGCCTTGAACGAAGTCGAACGCGATCGGGAAATCAACCCGCCACGCATCGAAGAGGAACCATCGCCGGAACCGGCCGAGAAACCGAACCCACGCGCGCGTAAGAGAACGTACTGAGTGCTGAGTGCTGAGAAATGCAGGTCACGGCATGTATCGTGAAGAGTATGGAGTAGACGTTGAGTAATGAGGGAATGGTACATAGCGATCAGCGCCCGCTCAGCACGCAGCACGCAGCACGCAGCACTTCCCCCCGTTCGGGTCCGACGTGGACCGAGGCGGATTTGTTGCGCGCGTGGGAGGCGATGGCGCGCGCGACGCATGTCCTGATCCCGACACACGTCAATACGGATGGCGACGGTATCTCGTCGTCGCTCGCGATGGCGGAGATTGTGCGCGCCGCGAACCCGACCGTGCGGATTACGACCTGCATCCCCGACGGCAAATTGCCGCCGACGCTCGACTTCATTCCCGGTGTGGAAACGATGGCGCGCTACACCGGCCTGCCGCTCCCCCTCGATGATGTGGACCTCGTGATCGCGCCCGATGTGCCGGAAGTGCGTCGCTTCGGGCCGCTCTACGACGCATATCAGGGCCTTTTCGTGCGCGTGCCGGTGATCATCGTAGATCACCATGTGCCGCGCGGCGACGAACCGGCGATAGCCCGCTTCATTGATACGAGCGTGATCGCGGCAGGCTCGCTGATTGTCCGCCTGTGCGGGCAGTGGGGCGTGCCGCTGACGCCGCTTCTCGCGACCCTGCTCCTCACCGGTATGAGTTCGGACAGCAGTTCGTTCATGCGTGTGGAGGGGAACGGCGCGCCGACCTTCACAACACTCGCCGCACTCTGCGAGGCGGGCGCGGACTACAAACTGGTAATGGACGGCCTGCGCCGCCGGAAGACGCCGGGGATGGTCGCGGTCTGGGGCGCGCTCCTCAGTCGCGCGACGTGGATCAAGCACGTCCTTTGGACCGAAGTGACGCCCGCCGTGCTGATCGAGACGGGCGCGGAGGAATCGGCGGGCGAGGGCGTCGTCAATTGGATCGTTGGAACGCGTGGTGTCGGTGCGGCGGCGATCTTCTATCAGGGCGAGGGCAATTGGCGCGCCAGCCTGCGCTCCACGACCCCGGCGGTGGATGTCGCGGCCTTCGCGCGGCAGTACGGCGGCGGCGGACATGTCATGGCGAGCGGTTGCACCTTTGCAGGGGGCCTCCCGGAGCGCGACGCCTTTCTTGCCGCACTGGTGGACTACACCGAAGCGGGTCTCGCGACAGGCCTCTCCCCCGACCCCTCCCCGAAGCGGGGAGGGGAGCCGGGATGAACCCCCTCCCGCTTCGGGGAGGGGCAGGGGGTGGGTATCCGCCGCGAGCGGCTGAGATGCGGGGTTGCCGCGTCTCGTGTACACTACACATTGCGGCGACAGGATCAACGCGAGGGCGCATGAAACGGCGAGTGGCGTATACAGTTCCGGGGCTGATGATCGTTCTGTTGCTCGTCGCGTGCGGCGGGAGCGGTGCGGGCACGGCTGACAAGACGGCGACGGCGCGCACCGCCGATACGAACGATGCCGCGACGGTCACCGCCTTTGCCGGGGGGGGCCGCACGCCGGGCGCCGGTCCGTCCACTGGGACAAATGCCGGGGCGACAACCAATGCCGCAGGCGGCAAGAACGGGTTCGCGTTCGCGACGTTCCCGTCCGGCCCGGCGGGCGGAACCTCCCCCACAACCCGGAGCGCCGCTGCTGGCACCGCAGTCGCCGGGACACCGCGCGGTACGGTAATCAGCGCTGGCTCCGCGCGTGCAGGGACACCGCCGGGCCTGAACGGCAATGCCTACACCGATCCGCAGGGACGATTCACGCTGACGGTGCCGCAGGGGTGGCGTGTCCAGCAGCCCAGCAGCACAGACATTGATTTCCAGGCTGCGCCCGGCACCGCTTCTGCATTGCGCGGCGCCTTCCAGATCGCGGCGGAGGATGTCGGTACCGGCATCACGCTCGACGACTACGCCACCAGCACAATGGACAGCATCAAGCAGACGGTGAGCAACTATCGTGATATTCAAAATGGCATCCAGCAGACGACGATTGGCGGTCAGCCCGCGCGCCGCTTCGATTTCACGGGCCAGGACGGCACGACCAACCTGCGCGCCGCGATCGTCGTCGTCAAAAAGGGCACGACTGCGTACGGCTTCCTGATCGCCGCCCCGCCCGAGGATTTCGACGCCGTTTTCTCTCAGGCAAAGCAATTCATTGATAGCTTCGCCTTCCTCTAGATACGGTTTTCTCTCGGACAAAACATGCGTGGAGGTGCCGGTGGCAACGTTGCGAATCACCGTCGGGTCGCTGATCTTTGTGGCACGGATGGAAGAAGACGCAGCGCCAAAAACGTGCGCGGCGTTCGGGAAATTGCTCCCGTTTCGCAACACGATTATCCAGGCGCGGTGGAGTGGCGAAGCGGCGTGGATTCCCTTGGGGGATTTCGCTGCCGGAGTCGGCTTCGAGAATCATACGAGCTATCCCGCACCGGGTGAAATCCTGCTCTATCCGGGCGGCTTTAGCGAGACGGAAATCCTCTTCCCATACGGCAACACGCTCTTTGCAAGCAAGATGGGCCAACTGGCCGGCAATCATTTCCTGACGATCACCGAGGGACGTGAGCGCCTGAAGGAACTCGGCCACCGCGTCCTCTGGGAGGGCGCGCAGGACATCCTCTTTGAGACTAACGCGTAGCGAGTAACGAGTAACGAGAAGGGAATCCGCATCAACTCGTTACGCGTTACTGCCCGGTGGCCGTCCCCGAAAGACAATTCGCGCGAAGACGAGAATCAGCGCAACGAAGACCACAGTGAGAAGAACGATCAGTGCTCCATCATTGAGCGATGCGCCAAGCACGACGACACTGAGCAGCCCGAAGATGAACACCACGAAGCAGCCAATCGTCGCGGCAGGGCGGGGTGCCGGGTTCGGAGTCATGGGGAAGTAACGAGTAACGAGTAGCGAGTAACGAGGGGGATGCGCGTGGCGCATGTTCGCGTACGAACGCCGCACCTCGTTACGGGCCTCTCACAAGGTTGAAATCTCGGCGATCCCTCGTTACTCATTACTCGTTACTCGTTACTCGCTTCTCTTCCGCTTTTGCTTGCTGCCAGAAGGCTTCCAACTCGTCGAGTGTAAAGGACTGCCAGTCGCGTCCGGAGGCGGCGACGCAGCGCTCGATGACACCGAAACGGCGATAGAACTTGGCGTTGGCAGCGCGCATCGCATCCTCCGTCTCGATGCCGTGCCAGCGCGCCCAGTCCACGAGGACGAAGAGGATGTCACCTAATTCTTCGCGTTGGTGCTCAGGGGTCTTCGCGTCGGCGAGTTCGTCCAGTTCCTCGCGCAGTTTCTCCAGCACACCCTCACGGTTCGGCCACTCGAAGCCGACACGGGCGGCGCGTTCCTGCATCGCCTGCGAGTATGCCAGCCCCGGCATCGAGCGCGGTAGCCCGCCGAAGAGCGACTTGGGGGCATCGTCCGCGCCCTTCTCCTTACGCTTCGCGTCCTGCCAGATGCCGAGCACGTCTTTGGCGTCCGCCGCTGTTGCCGCGCCGAAAACGTGCGGGTGGCGACGGATCAGTTTCGCGTTCACCGTCTCGTAGACTTCTTCCAGCGTGAACTCGTCCGCTTCCTCTGCGATCTGGGAATGAAGCGCGACTTGCAGCAGCAGATCGCCCAGTTCTTCGCGCAGGGCTTCGGGGTCGTCGGCGTCAATCGCATCCACCGCCTCGTACGCCTCCTCGATCATGTTCGGGCGGAGCGTGGCGTGCGTCTGCTCGCGATCCCACGGGCACCCTTCCGGCGCGCGGAGGCGGGCCATGATCTGCTGCAAGGCGTCGGCGGTGCGCGAGTGTTCCAACCCCTCGACCTTCGGGACATAGAGCGTTGTTAGGTGATCGGGCATGATGACGTGACCGTGATCGAGTTCCGCGAGCGGGACGGTTGCGACCCGTTCCATCGCCACATTGCCTGCTGCTTGCAGGACGGTGATCGGGTGATCGTCCGGATAGAGGCGCATTAAGGCGAGTTTGACGCCCGAGGCGATCCGCTGGTCGTAGACCTGCGAAATGAGCGCGGGCCGCAAGGGCGAGATCGGCAGACTCCCACCCGCGAACGGGTCTTCGTGGATGTGGACATTGAGGTCCAGGCCGTCCACGACCTGGCAGTTCTCCGACACGATGTCGCCGGGAATCAGTGCGGCGGCGGCGTCGAGGAACGACATGCCGGGGATGACGCGGACGGTGAGCGATTGCTGCTCGGCGGTATGCTGAATCAATCGCGTTGTCGCCTCGCCGATGTACGGATTGCCCGGCACGGCGTAGACGATATGGTGTCCCTTCGCCTTGGCTTCTTTCGCGGCGTTGATGACCGCCCAGGTGATCGCCTGATACAGTTCCATGAACGATTCGGACTGCTCGTAGAGGTAGTCGAACGAGTTCCAGTTCTGGTTGAGTAGTTGCTGCACCGTCGGGTGGATGCGTGTGCGTAAAAAGACCTTA
>JBBSFO010000423.1:0-4998 GCA_038238655.1 Thermomicrobiales bacterium
AGCAACCATCCCGTGAGGGCCAGCGCGAGGGGTTGAATCGTCGTGGCAATCATCCGGAAGACGCTGTTCACCCGTCCTTGCAGTCCATCGGGGATGAGCGCGAGGCGATAGCTGAACTGGACCGTGTCGTAGCTCGGGCTGACGAACAGCAAGGCAAAGAGCACTAGCGCCAGCGTGAGCGGCATGCGCGCCGCGACCAGCAAGAGGAAGAGTAGGGCGTCGCACCAGCAGATCGCGGTGATCGCGACGCCGAAGGAGAAGCGGCGCTGGACAAGGGGCGATAAGAGCGAACCGACGGTCGCGCCCACACCGCCGACACCCAGGATGAGGCCGATCTGCGCCGATGACGCACCCTGCCGCTGCGCGACGACCACGGCGATGAGGAAGACGCCATTGGCGACCCGCAACCCTGCCGTCAGGAAGGCCATGTAGCGGATCAAGGGATGGCGCCAGAGCCACCGCAACCCCTCCCCGATCTCTTGGCGGATTGATCGCCGCACCTGCGCGCGTTCCTCCTCGAACCGGACACGGATGACGCCGAGCGAGAGGGCCGAGACGACGTAGGAAGCGGCATCGGCGACGAAGGGGATGGTGCGGCCAACGGCGTACAGGACGCCACCGAGTGATGGGCCGAGGAGCGCCGAGACGCTATACGCGGCATTGTTCATCGCCGCCGCAGTGGGAAGTTGCGCCTTTGGTACCACCTGCGGGAGCGCCGAAGCCTCTGCGAGGCTGAAGAAAACGTACAGCGTCCCCTCGATGAACGTGACGACATAGAGTTGCCAGACTGTGAGGACTCCAAGAGCAAACGTGAGAGGGATGCTACCCAGGACGAGGGCGCGGGTCGCGTCGCAGAGGATCATCGTCCGCTTGCGGTTCCAACGATCCACAAGTGCACCCGCGACGAGGCTGAAGATGAGGTACGGGACGGTGCGGATGGCGGCCGCGTACCCGGCTTGGGCGGGGGAATGGGTGAGGCCAAGGATGAGAAGCGGGAAGGCGAGTTCGGAAACCCCCGAGCCGACGGACGAGATGGTCTGGCCGCTCCAGAGGATAGCGTAGTCGCGGTTGCGCCACAGGAGGGTGGCCCGGCGTCCCCCGCTCTGCGCGTACGTCACCGACCGTTCCCCCTTCGTTGCATCCATCTCCCGCGCGGCGATTCTATCCTGGATTCGCAGTCCGCCACCTGCGAGCAAACCCCAAGATCGGATGCGGCAGCACTAAAAGGTTGGGAGAGCTACGAGCACACACGGAGTGCGGGTCCACTCTCCATCTGCGTGTATCGTGAGTTATTCACCAGTGGTCTGGGGTGCCGCGTCGTTGATCGGCGCGGCCTGGGCGCGGAGGACTTTCTTGTCGAACTTGCCCGCCGAGGTCTTCGGGATTTCCGCGATGAACCGGACTTCGTCCGGGATCCACCAGCGGGCGACTTTTTCGGTCAGGAAGGCGCGAATCTCCTCCGGAGTGGTCGTCTCCGCATATTCCGGCTTGGGGACAACAAAGGCAACCGGCCGCTCGACCCATTTCGGGTGTGCGAGACCGACGACGGTCGCTTCCAGCACCTTCGGGTGCGCCATGATCGCACCTTCGAGTTCGATGGTAGAGATCCACTCACCGCCCGATTTGATGACGTCTTTTGTGCGATCCACGATCGCCACGTAGCCGTCCTCATCAATCGTCGCAACATCGCCCGTCTTGAACCAGCCGTCGTCGGTCTGCTTGCCGGGATCGGCATCGTGGTGATAGCGGCGGGCGATCCACGGCCCGCGCACCTGCACTTCGCCGAATGCCTCGCCATCCCACGGCAACTCGGCGCCGGTGGAAAGATCGGCGATGCGCAACTCGACGCCGGGGACTGGCGGGCCTTGCTTCAGCCGGATTTCGCGCGCTTCGTCCGCCGGTTGCCACGAGCGGGGAATGGAAACGGTACCGATCGGCGAGGTTTCCGTCATGCCCCAGGCGTGGAGCATCCGCAATCCCTGCTTCTCCATCCCCTCCATCAGCGCGGGCGGGATCGCCGAGCCGCCGCAGATGACGGTGTGGACTTTCGGCAGTTTCGCGCCGGTCAGTTCGATCTGTCGGAGCAGGTTGATCCAGATCGTCGGCACCCCGGCGAGAATCGTCACGTCCTCCGTTTGGCTCAGTTCGATCAGCGTCGCGCCGTCGCCCATCCAGCGGTCGGGGAGGACGAGTTTCGCGCCCGCCATCCCCGCCGCGTAGGGGAGGCCCCAACTATTGGCGTGGAACATCGGTACGACGGGCAGAACGACATCCTCCTCGCCGATATTGAGGCAGCCTTTTTGCAAGACGCTCATCGTATGCAAGAACTGCGAGCGATGGCTGTAGACGACGCCTTTCGGGTTCCCGGTCGTACCGGAGGTATAGCACACACCCGCCGGGGAGCGCTCGTCCAGCGTCGGCCAGTCGTAGGTCGTCGGCGCGTCCGCGAGGAGCGATTCGTAGTCCAACATCGCGCCGAGGTCGTGCTCCGGCAGATCGCCGCCGTCGTTGAGAACGATAATCGTCCGCACCGTCGGGATTTTGTCGGCGATCTTGTTGAGGATCGGGATGAGTGATTTGTCCACACAGAGAACGGTATCACCGGCGTCCTCGATGACGAACGCTAGTTGCTCGGGGAAGAGCCGCAAGTTCAGCGTGTGAAGGACGGCGCCCATGCACGGAATCGCGTAATACAGTTCGAGATGCCGGTAGTTGTTCCATGCGAGCGTCCCGACACGATCGTTGGGCCGGACGCCGAGCCGTTCGAGCATGTGCGCGGCCCGATGGACGCGCGGTGCGAAATCGCCGTAGGTATAGCGATGGATGCCCGTCTCACGCTTCGTGATGATCTCCTTGCGCCGGAAGAGTTTTTCGACCCGCCACAAGACATGCTGAACGGTGAGCGGGTAGTCCTGCATCGTATGTTCCATCGTCTCCACCTTCCCACGCGAATCACAGGCTCGCGATACTGCGGTCGTCCAACCCGTGGACGGGCGGCGTCACCAGTTGCATATTTCCTCGTTCTCTTCGCAGTGTATGGTATGACGGTCTGGCGTGGTGTCAATACGGGGAAATTAGGTCTTTTCACCCATTTCCGCCTCGAATTCCTCTAGCATCGCCTGTTTTTCGGCGGTGGGGAGGAACGCGGCACGGACGGCGTTCAGCGACAACTCTTTGATTTCGCCCGCCGTGAAGCCGTGGACAGCGGCGAGGGCGCGGTATTCGTTGGCGAGGGTCGTGTCGAACATCGGCGGGTCATCGGTGTTCACGGTCAGGAACAAACCCGCCCGCCAGAGCGTCAGGATCGGATGCGCGGCCATGTCGGGATAGAGGCCGAGGCGGACATTGCTCGTCGGGCAGATTTCCAGCGGCACCTGCATCGCGTAGAGCAGTTCGAGTAATTTTGGGTCCTCCACGACACGCACACCGTGGCCGATGCGATCCGCGTGAAGCGTCGTCAGGGCGTCCCAAATGCTTTCCGGCCCGACGGTCTCTCCGGCGTGCAACGTCCGGGGCAGGCCCGCGTCCCGCACATAGGTGAAGACGGGCGCGAGCGCCGCTGCGTGTCGCCCGACTTCTTTGCCGGCGAGGCCGAGGGCACAGATGCCGTTCCCCTGCTGCTCGACGGCCCAGCGCGCCAATGTCCATGCTTCCTCAATAGTGTTCTCCGCAACGACATCGGGGATAAACTGCATCTGCACGCCGCACTCGCGCTCCGCCTGCCGCGCGCCCGCGCGGATGCCCGCGAGTTGATCGTTGAGCGACAATCCCCGGCGCAGCCGCCCGCACGTCGTGAAGGTCACTTCCAGATAGCGAATATTCTGCGCCGCCGCTGACGCGCCGAGTTCATAGCTCATCAGTGTCAGGTCGTCCGGCGTACAGATGCTGGCGCAGATCAGGTCGTAGACCGCAAGAAAATGGTCGAAATCGCGGAAGCGGTAGAAATCACGCAGTTCCGCCTCATTCGGGGCGGGTAACGCGACACCGTTGCGTTGCGCCAATGCGAGCAGCGTAGCGGGGCGGACAGAACCCTCCAGATGGATATGCAGTTCCGCCTTCGGCATCCGCGCGATGAAATCGTCCAGCGATGCAGCAAACATCAGCCCGCATCCGCGACGGTGATGTCCGTCTCGATCTGCGCGACGGCGGCAATCGCCCCCTGATCGGGTGGCGGGATGACCTCGCCATTCTCGATCATCGCGGCGATCGTTTCGGAAAGCGTATCGCGGGTCTCCGCAAGGGCCGTCTCAATCGTCTCACCCTCCGCGCCGGTGGCGAAGGCGGGCACATCCGTGTAGTACCCACCATCCGCCGCTTCGTACACAATCACCGTATACGTTGCCAACAGGTCCTCCTGCTATCTGCTTCACACGACGCGAAACCGGATTGACGCAGAGCGCGCAGAGACGCAGAGAACACAGAAGAGATAGAGATACCTTTTTCTCTTTTCTTCTCCGCGCGCTCTGCGTCCTCTGCGTCAACCCGGTTCAATCGGCTTTCTCCCGCGTCTCCTGCGCCATCTCGTCCCGCCAGCGGTAGATCGCCGCCCGATGCACGGCGAAGGCGATATTTTCCGGCAGTTCGTCCGGCGCGAACCAGCCGATTGCGCGTGCGTCGTCACCGGCCTTCGCCTCACCCGCGATCCGTTCCGCCCGATAAAAGAGCATCACGCCATCCTTGCGTGGATCGTCGTGCCAGGCGAGCACAGCATACAGACCAAGAATACGCACGGTCAGTTCCGTCTCCTCCATCAGTTCACGCACGGCAGCGGCTTCCGGCTCCTCGCCGTAATCCACGAAGCCGGAAGGGACGTACCACGAGCCATCGTACGGCTCGATGCCCCGCATCGCCAGCAATAATCGCCCATCCTCGACGACCATGCACCCACTCGCAAGTGCCGGGCCGCGAAAAAAGACGAACCCGCACGCCGCGCAGGCCGGGAACGGCGTCGCCTCGAAACCGCCCGTCCCGAACTCCGCGCCGCACTTCGGGCAATAC